>NZ_LOVS01000197.1:0-1181 GCF_001523835.1 Burkholderia sp. ABCPW 14
ATGACCGAAGCTTTCCTGTGCGACGCAATCCGCACGCCCATCGGCCGCTATGGCGGCGCCCTGGCCCCGGTACGGGCCGACGACCTCGGCGCGGTGCCGCTCAAGGCGCTCGTCGAGCGCAACCGCGATGTCGACTGGGCCGCCGTCGACGACGTGATCTACGGCTGCGCGAACCAGGCCGGCGAAGACAACCGCAATGTCGCGCGGATGTCGCTGCTGCTCGCCGGCCTGCCGCTTGGCCTGCCCGGCGCGACGATCAACCGCCTCTGCGGCTCCGGGATGGACGCGATCGGCGTCGCCGCGCGCGCGATCAAGGCGGGCGAGGCGGGCCTCATGATCGCGGGCGGCGTCGAGAGCATGAGCCGCGCGCCGTTCGTGACGGGCAAGGCGACGAGCGCGTTCTCGCGCCAGGCCGAGATCTTCGACACGACGATCGGCTGGCGCTTCGTCAATCCGCTGATGAAACAGCGATACGGCGTCGATTCGATGCCGGAGACGGCCGAGAACGTCGCGACCGACTACCGCGTGAGCCGCGCCGACCAGGACGCGTTCGCGCTGCGCAGCCAGCAGAAGGCGGCGCGCGCGCAGCAGGACGGCACGCTGGCGCAGGAGATCGTGCCGGTGACGATTGCGCAGAGGAAAGGCGAGCCGGTCGTCGTGGCGCGCGACGAGCATCCGCGCGAGACATCGCTCGACGCGCTCGCGAAGTTGAAGGGCGTCGTGCGGCCGGACGGCACGGTGACGGCGGGCAACGCATCGGGCGTGAACGACGGCGCGTGCGCGTTGCTGCTCGCGAGCGAGGCGGATGCGCGGCGCCACGGGCTGGTGCCGCGGGCGCGCGTGCTCGGGATCGCGACGGCGGGCGTCGAGCCGCGGGTGATGGGGATCGGCCCGGCGCCGGCGACGCAGAAGCTGCTCGCGCGGCTCGGGATGACGATCGACCAGTTCGACGTGATCGAGCTGAACGAGGCGTTCGCGTCGCAGGGGCTCGCGGTGCTGCGCCTCTTGGGCGTCGCGCACGACGATCCGCGCGTGAACCCGAACGGCGGCGCGATCGCGCTCGGGCACCCGCTCGGCGCGTCGGGCGCACGGCTCGTGACGACCGCGATGTATCAGCTGCATCGCACGAACGGCCGCTATGCGCTGTGCACGATGTGCATCGGCGTCGGACAGGGCATCGC
>NZ_LOVS01000198.1:0-122229 GCF_001523835.1 Burkholderia sp. ABCPW 14
AAAGGCTTGGGGGCAATGGATCGAGCAAGCCCGGCAAAGCGGGATTGCCGCGCTGCAACTGTTTGCCCAGCGCTTGCAGGGTTACTGGCACGGCATCCTGGCCCGCTGCCGCCATCCGCTCAATACCAGCGTCGTCGAAGGCATCAACAACACCATCAAGGTCATCAAGCGTCGCGCTTACGGGTACCGCGACGAGGAATATTTCTTCCTCAAAATCCGCGCCGCGTTCCCCGGAATTCCTCAATGAACCAAAAAAGAAAGAGTGAGTTTGATTTTTTCGGAATGCATCATCCGCCATTACCCGAGCTTGCCACTCGGCAACGCAGTTACTAGCATGTATTCGTCACACTGGGCCGTGTAGATTGCATGTCCGTTGCGCATGAATGCCACTGCGAGCACACAGGGAGGGGGCATGAAGGTCGAGATCAACCTGGAGGCCACGGACCCACAAGGGCGTTCGTTCATCGGCTGGGCTCCCGTCAAGTCGACCGCGCGGTTGAGCAGTGACGGCGCTCCGCCCGCGCCTATCGACATCACGCTGCGCAACGGCGGTAAAGTGAATGGCGGTCGCGTGGTATTCGATACGAAGCGCAGCGATGCAGGCACCGACGAACTTCACCTGAGCTTGCCAGCCGATGGCAGCGAAGTAGAATTTTGGGTCGCCGGCGAATTCCAACACCCGAGCACTGACCTCGACGACGCCGCGATCGAAGCTGTCTCGACGGCAGGCCTGGTGGTCGGGCAACGCGATCTGATGGTTCGCATCCGCAAGAACGCGGTGAAACTGGCACCCGCCGAACGCGATCGGTTTCTGGTGGCGCTCGGCAAACTCAACGATGCCGGGGCGGGTCCGTTCCAGAGCTTTCGTGACACGCACGTTCGTCCGTCCCAAGATGAAGCGCACGGCTACCCGGGCTTCCCCCCCTGGCACCGCGCCTACCTGCTTGATCTCGAGCGATCGCTACAGGCTATCGATCCCGCCGTCGCCCTGCCGTACTGGCGGTTCGATGAGCCTGCCCCCGGCCTTTTCGCCCCCGAGTTCCTGGGTATGCCGTCGGCGAACCCGGCGCAGGGCGACATCATTCAGTTCCCTCATGGGCATCCGCTCGAATTCTGGAAGACGGACCCGACTCACGACCCAATCGAGCGGCGCCCACGCTATGACATCGCGGTCGCTCCGCCGCAAACGATAAATGGACAGCCTTCCGTGATCGACCAGGCGGCAACGCTGGCGCGCGGCGGCCTCTATCCAAATTTCCGCCGATTGGAAGGCGCTCCGCACGGCAGCGCGCATACCAGTTTTGACGGGCCGATCAGCAGCGTACCGACCGCGGCAAAAGATCCGTTGTTCTTCTTGCTTCATGCCAACGTCGACCGCCTGTGGGCGTTCTGGCAGTGGCTCAACCGACGCACCGATCCCAGCGACCCGGCCACCTACGCGTTGACCGGGCCGGTGCGAAAGCCGAATAACATCGGCCACAGGCTGAACGACACGATGTGGCCCTGGAACGGGTCAACAAAGCCGCCGAGACCCACGTATGCGCCGCCGCGCGGTCCCTTCCCGCCGTCACCGATCACGTCCCGTCCGGGAGGGCAGCCGACCGTGAAGGATATGATCGACTATCAGGGGGTTCACGGAACCGAGCCGCTCGGTTTCGACTACGACGATGTCCCGTTCGAACTTAATCCTTGAGGAGCGGCACCGTGAGCGTCAAAGAATACCGGCAGCAGATTGAAGCACAACTACAGACGCGCCGTGTGTCCGCGGCGGCTGAAGCGACTGCCGCGCCCGTCGACAGCGATCCCCTAGCAATCTGGAATCAAGCGCTCGAGCACGTTGTCGACTCGACCCTCGACCCTGCGGGCCGAAGAGGCGCACTCCAGATTCTGCAGGCGGCCTCCTTCCTTGCTCCGCAGTTTGCATCGCTACACGCGGAGTACCTGGATACGCTGCGGCGCTTGGCGACCGATGCAGATAGCGAGTTGCGCCGCATGGCGCTGGATGTGTTGAGCAACCAGAAGGACGACTTCGCGCGCCAAAAATTGACGAAGGGCTTGAGCAGCCCGGAAGACGCACTCGTGGCCCCGGCCGTCGCGCTCGGTTTTCTCGCGCGCGACGACCATGGCTCTGCTCACGACATCGCGCGCGATTTGCTGAAGCAAAGCACCGATCAGCATGTTCGTGAGCAGGCCGTGCGCGTACTCGGTGCGGCCCCCGCCGCGAAGTCGCTGCTCGACGCCGTGATGAAGGACAAGACGGAGTTTCGGCAAGTTCGGCGCGCAAGCGCGGTCGCCTTGCGCGCACTCGACCCGCAGATGTTCGCGAAATGCGCACAGGACATCCTCGAAGACGAATCCGACTTCGAGGACATCAAGGCGACCGTGGCCGGCGCGCTTCAGCGCGCCAACGTCACGCCTGCTACGCCTCCCTCCGCACCGACGAAACGTCCGGCCAAGAAGGGCGCGAGCCGTCGGCGTCGATAGCGGTCGTTCAGCCATGCGCCGCTCGCAACGTTTCGAGAACGAACCGACGCGCGCGCACCAACCGGGCGAGGTGCCGATGAACAACATGCCGGCCCTGTCGGAGGGCGAGGTCGCAGTTGTCCTGCGCGGGATCGGCTCACGCGCGGCGTGCTGCGGAGGCCGCGATGACCTGCTCTCGTTGATGCGAGAGGATGCAGCCATCTACCGCGGCAGAGGCGCGACCGAAGTCGAATTGCTCCGCGCACATGTGATGGCGCACATCGGGGCGGCAGGCATGGCCGACGTGTTGTTGCCCTACGTCCTCGAGGAACTCGAAACGGGCTTGAACCCGCATGCCCTGGCCGCGGCCGCTCGTGTCGCCCGCGGTATCCGTCCTCTGCCTCCGGAGATGCCCAAGCTGCTCGTGGATGCAATCGACCGCATTCGGCACGTCGACCAGTTCGTGCAATTTGATATCTATCCATCGCCACCGACCGGCGGCTGCACGACCGCGATCGACGAACTGATCGAAACGCTGGCCATGACGTGCATCGGCAGCCGAACGGAACGAATCGCACTCTTGAACGATATCGAGAACGATGGACACGCAACCCCGCGTACCAGAGCGCTGCTCCAGGAAACGCTCGCCGCGGCCGGTGAAGATGCAAACCCAACCGGCACCGAATCGAAGTGTTGTGGAGGCACGTCGCAAGCCGAGCCCTCGAAAGCGATCAAGCGGAAATCACGGGACTGTGCGCAGACAGACAGCCGGTCGACCGATTCGCATGTTCAACCCGACTCGATCGCGATGCTGCACAACGTTGAGCTTGAGAACCAGGACGGAATGCGAGCCACGTTCGGTCAGATATTCGAGGGGCGTCCGGCCGTCGTCGGGTTCTTTTATACGCGATGCATGAACCCCAACAAGTGCTCGCGCACGATCAGCAACCTGGCGCGTCTGTCTCGGCTCCTGGAGGACTCTCCGGCGAACCGCGGCACGACAGTTGCCGCAATCAGCTATGACCCGGACTATGACGTTCCTGATCGATTGCGTCGCTATGGCGAAGACCGAAACTGGCCGTTCGGGGACCGTTGCCAACTGCTTCGCACAACGGAATCATTCGCGGCGGTCATTGAAGCGCTACATCTGGGTGTGGGCTATGGGCCCACGACTGTCAACCGGCATCGAATCGAGCTAATGCTGATCGATGCCGCCGGCGCCATCAAAGATCTGCGGTTGCGGCGCCTTTGGGATGAAGGAGACATCGTCAGGGCAGTGAATGCCATCGCGGCGACGTGACTTTTCCGAGAGACAGGTTCAATAACAGGCTCATCGGTGATGGGCGACGTATTGATCAATATTCCGTCGGCGCGATCGCATATCGCCGCGACCGTCTACTGCTACTGGTCTGCGTCCTGTTCCCCCGGCTCGACGTCGATCATCGCGGCTGGCGCATCGCCGCTTTCTCGTTCCTGATCGGCTTCGATTCGGCGTAGCCGAGTCGCGCGCGTTCGTCGTGAGCATGGGAGAAGTCGAAAAGAACCGTGTCACGGCGAGCGCGCCGCGGGGAGCGATCAAGATGTTCTTCACCGGCGTGTTCATGACTCCGTTCCATATCACGCAGGTCGGAAACATCGCGTCGCTACTCGGCATTTTCTTGATCGCCGCACTGCGGCTGGTCGGGATCCGTGCATTCGACGCGCTGCGGCTGCGATGGCGACGCAAATATCCGGTCAAGGCTCTTTGAAGCACGGTTCGCCGCGCCCGCCGAAATCGCCGTCGATCACGAACGAATCGACGCCCCCCGCTCCGCGAGCAGCTCGCGCAGGATGCTGCGATGGCAGTGCGCCTCGTTTTCGCAGTAGCAGCCGATCGCGAAGTTCGACGTCGCCGACAGCGCGGCAAGCACGTCGAGCACCCTGCTCGCGTCGCCGTGCTTCATCTCGGCGCGGAACTTGCGCGCGAACGCCTTCCAGTCGGCGTCGGTTTCCGCCGCCTGCGCTTGGGCGACAAGCTCCGGACTCGGCGACAGCGTCGGCAGCCAGACATCGTAAAAGTCGCGCGTCGCGAATTCTTCCTTCGGCACGCCGCGCGGCGGACGGCGCACCGTGCCGATCCGCACGCCCTCGTCGCCGGCGCGCCGCGTTCCGAGCTGGACAATGCTGATGCTCATGCTGGGCTCCCGTTCAGAGTAGTCGGCGCGAAGTGCGTCGAACCGCCGACTTGCGCGCACGACGCATCGCGGCGCCGGACGATGCGGCGCGACGCACGGCCGCGCCGCGGACGGTGCGCAACCGACGACGCGCGACGCATGGCTTCATGCGAACGACCGCGCGGCAACCGCATCGCGCCGCCGCGCCCATCCCGTTCGACACGGCGCCGACATGCGGCCGCCGGCGCGCGACTTCGCGTCGCCCGAAAGATACCGGGCATGCCGAACGCACCGACGCCAGGCCTCCCGGCCAAGCCCCGACGCGCCGGCAAACGTCAGGCGCCGCTCGCGATCACCGCGCCGAACGCATCCGCGACGATCCCGACGTTCGCCTCGTTCAACCCGGCGACGCACATCCGGCCCGAGCGCAACACGTACACGCCGTGCTGCTCGCGCAGGCACTCGACCTGCGCTTCGGTCAGGCCCGTGTACGTGAACATCCCGCGCTGCTTCACGTAGCGCGACAGCGCCTCGCCCTGCACGTGCGCGCGCAGGCCGTCGTGGATCGCGCTGCGCATCTTCGCGATGCGCCGGCACATCGTCGCGAGCTCTTCTTCCCATTGCGCGCGCAGCGCGGGCGTCGTCAGCACCTGCGCGACGATCTTCGCGCCGTAGGTCGGCGGATTGCTGTAGTTCGAGCGCACCGCGCCCGCCAGTTGGCCGAGCACGCGCTCGGCCGCCGCCGCATCGTCGCAGATCACCGACAGCCCGCCGACGCGCTCGCCATACAGCGAGAAGTTCTTCGAGAACGAGTTCGCGACGAACGCCGGCACGCCGCGGCGCGCGAGCTCGCGGATCGCGAACGCGTCGGCCGCGAGGCCCGCGCCGAAGCCCTGGTACGCCATGTCGACGAACGGCAGCAGCTCGCGCGCCTGCAATACGTCGATCAGCTTCAGCCATTGCGCGTCGTCGAGGTCGACGCCCGTCGGGTTGTGGCAGCACGCGTGCAGCAGCACGACGCTCTTCTTCGGCAACGCGTCGATCGCGGCCAGCATCGCGTCGAACTTCAGGCCGCCCGTCGCCTCGTCGTAGTACGGATACGTGTTGACCGTGAAGCCCGCGCGCTCGAAGATGAACCGATGGTTCTCCCAGCTCGGATCGCTGATCCACACCTGCGAGCCCGGGAAGTAGCGCTTGATGAAGTCCGCGCCGATCCTGAGCGCGCCCGACCCGCCGAGGGTCTGCACCGTCGCGATGCGCCCGTGTGCGCGCGCGTCGCTGTCCTCGCCGAACACGATCGCCTGCACCGCGTCGCGATACGACGCGAGCCCCGTCATCGGCAGATACGGTTTCGGACCGGACGCGCGCTGCACGGCGGCCTCGGCCTCGCGCACGGCGCCCATCACGGGAATCCGGCCGTCGTCGTCGAAATAGATGCCGATGCTCAGGTTGACCTTGCGCGTGCGCGGGTCTTTCTGAAAATTCTCGTTGAGCGTGAGAATCGGATCGCCGGGGTATGCATCGATATGTTCAAACATGGCGGTTTCTGACTGGTGAAGAAAAATCGGGGTCAACGGGCCGAGACGCCGTCGCCGAGCGCATAGCCGGCGCCGCGCTGGCGGAACCGGTAGCCGATCGCGAGCACCACGAGCCACACGGGGATCAGGTAGACCGACAGGCGCAGATCCGGCGTCCGGAACATGACGACGAGGATGGCCGCCATGAATGCGAGACAGAGATAGTTCGTCAGCGGGTAGCCGAGACTCTTGAAGCGCGTCTCCTCGCCCGCCGCGCGTTTCGCCTGGCGGAACCGCAGGTGGATCACGCTGATCATCGCCCAGTTAATGATGATCGCCGATACGACGAGTCCCATCAACAGCTCGAATGCCTTGCCCGGCATGAAATAGTTGATCACCACGCACAGCGCGGTCGCGAACGCGGACGCGCCGAGCGCCGCGATCGGGATGCCGCGCCCGTTCACGCGCGCGAGCGCCCGCGGCGCGTTGCCCTGCCGCGCGAGGCCGTACAGCATCCGGCTGTTGCAGTAGACGCAGCTGTTGTAGACCGACAGCGCGGCCGTCAGCACGACGACGTTCAGCACGTTCGCGGCGATGTCGCTCGACAGCGCGTGGAAGATCAGCACGAACGGGCTGCCGCCCGTTACGACCTTCTGCCACGGATAAAGCGACAGCAGCACGCCGAGCGCGCCGATGTAGAAGATCAGGATGCGGTAGATCACCTGGTTCGTCGCGCGCGGGATGCTGTGCGACGGATCGTCGGCCTCGGCAGCCGTGATGCCGACGAGTTCGAGCCCGCCGAACGAGAACATGATGACCGCCATCGCCATCGCGAGACCGCCGATGCCGTTCGGGAAGAAGCCGCCGTGCCGCCACAGGTTCGCGACGCCGGCGTCCGGGCCCGCGTGGCCCGACAGCAGCAGATAGCCGCCGAAGCCGATCATCCCGATGATCGCGGCGACCTTGATGATCGAGAACCAGAATTCGGTCTCGCCATACGACTTGACGCTCGCGAGGTTGATCGCGTTGATCGCGACGAAGAACACGAGCGCGGAGATCCAGGTCGGCACGCCCGGCCACCAGTATTGAACGTAGATGCCGACCGCGGACAGCTCGGCCATGCTGACGAGCACGTACAGCACCCAGTAGTTCCAGCCGGACAGGAAGCCCGTGAAGTGCCCGCAATATTTGTTCGCGAAATAGCTGAACGAGCCGGCGACAGGCTCGTCGACGACCATCTCGCCCAGTTGCCGCATGATGAAGAACGCGACGACGCCGGCGACCGCGTAGCCGAGCAGCACCGACGGCCCAGCCATCCGAATCGTCTGAGCAATGCCGAGGAAGAGCCCCGTGCCGATCGCGCCGCCTAGCGCGATCAGCTGGATGTGGCGGTTCTTCAGCCCCCGCTTGAGTCCGTCGTTGTCCTGATCCGAAACCATGTCTTCTCCGTCTCATCCGCCCTTCGTGGAGGCGGCGCGCCTTCGGGCCGGCCCGGGCGCTGTGTGCTGTTCCGGCCGCCGTCGTGGTTCGTCACGGCGGACGGCCGGGCTGTGGGGATGCCGAATTCTTGCGCGGCGTGCGTCGCCTTGCATCGAGCGGGACAAGCCGCCGCCCCGCTCCTGCCCGCGCGCACCGATTTTCTTTGATCTTCTTTGATCTCGCGCAAAAATCGGCGCTCAGTTTATCGCCGGCAGGATGAAATGGGGTTTCGTAAGCCCTTCATGCAAACCCTACATTATGAGATAAGATTGCATCCAGGAGACCGATAAGGAAACAAAAATGCAAGAAACGCTTCTCGACCGCATCGATCGCCATTTGCTCGACATCCTGCAGGAAAACGGCCGCATCTCCAACCTGGAACTGGCCAAGGAAGTCGGGCTGTCGCCCGCGCAGACGCTGCGGCGGCATCGGCGGCTCGAGGAGATCGGCGCGATCAGGCGCTACGAGACCCGGCTCGACGCCGGCACGCTCGGCTTCGGCGTCACCGCGTTCGTCCAGGTGACGATGGAGCGCGGCCACATCCGCGATCTGTCGACGTTCCAGAAGCTCGTCTCCGAGCTCGCGCAGATACAGGAGTGTTTTTCCGTCACGGGCGACATCGACTACGTGCTGAAAGTCGTCGCCGCGGATCTGAAGGGCCTGTCGACGTTCCTGCTCGACACGCTGATGCGCATTCCCGGCGTGAGCGGCGTGCATTCGAGCGTGTGCCTCGACGAGATCAAGTGCACGAGCGCGATGCCGCTGTAGCCGCGCGGCAGGGGGCGAGAAGACGCGCCGCGCTCGCGACGTGCGACGAGCAGGGAACGGACGTGGTTCAGCCGACGAAACGCTCCGATTCGGCCGATAGGGCTGCGGCCGCCTCCCACTGCGGGAAATGGTCACTGCGCGCACGCCGCCCGAGTCAGCGCTGAACGGTCGGACCATGTCGAGCATCGGGTCGTGGCGATGGGCGCTCCTCGGCACGAGCACCGGCACCGGCAGGCTGCTTCCCGCACTCAGTTCCCGATGCTGAAGGGCCGACGCATCGGCCGATGTGATGCGCAATCCGCTCGCCTCGGCGAATACGCGCCCATGCCCGCTTTCCATTCGCATGGAAGAAAAATCCGCGGACGAGCGTGTAGCGCTCATGCCGAATCGATCCGTCAACCCGCATCGTGATCCCGTATTTCATCGATGTTTCCGCACGTGGGCAGTGTTATGGGTGAAGTTGCAACGCATTTAATTTCACATACGCGCATCGGCTCGAACGCACCACACGGATATCGACGCCGGTAAAAGCAGGACGCCGCTGCGAAGGCAATGGCGTTTCCGAGCGCATGCTTCGCCGTCGCTCGAACTCGGTTTCGTCAAGCATGAATCCGAGCTGCTGACCGGCCTCATGCTCCCCGTTCGTCGCGGCGCACCTGTCAGTCCGGATCGGCGAGCGATCGCAAGCGCGCATCGAGCGTCCCTGCATGCCGGAAGCGAACCGAATGACGGCGACATCGTCAGATGCATAAGAAAAACCCCATGCCGCCGCGCTTCGCTTTCTTTATCGATTTGAAAACGGATATCGCATGTCCTAGGCTGTAAATGCCCTCGGCACTGGGGTATCTGGCCAGCTTCAACGCCTTTCTTCGGATAGACCTTTACCGTTGATTCGCCAGATGGCGCCGAAGGCGGCGCGACGAGCCGGATTAATTACCGGTCATGCGCGTGGCTTACCGAATACTGAGTCATCGGATCCAGTCCTGAAAAATAGACCGCCAAGGACAATAAACGATGAAAACCGACGATTTCGATTTCGGTCTCGATTGGAAAGCCATGCCGACCGACCCCGCCGAATTGCGCGGCAAGCGTCGCGACAGCGGCAGAATGATCGTGCTCGATCGCGCCGCGGCAACGATCGAGCATACGATTTTCCCCACCATTTCCGACCGTCTTCAACCGGGCGACCTCCTGGTGTTCAACGACAGCTACATGCTGTCGAACACGTTGTCGTTCCGGCATGGCAACGAGTCCGCGCACGTGATCGTGTACGGTCAGGAGCCCGACGGAACGAGCATCGTCGAACTCAGATCTTCCCAATCGCCGCGGCCCGGCCTCACGTTGACCGCCACGGACGACAGCCAGCTCAGTTGCACCTTGCTCTCGCCGGAGCCGAATCAGCTCTGGAGAGCGCGATTCGAACCCGCCGGGAAACTCGTCGGCGTCCTCGAACGCCGCGGATGGCGCTCGGACGAAACGATTCCTCTCAACCCGGCTTACTGGCGCACGCGGCCCGATGCATACCGCTCCGTGTACGCCAGGAAACCCGGCTCATTGGAAATTCCGTCCGCAGGCCTGCACTTTTCCACCGACGTGCTAAGGCGGCTCACCGACAAGGGCGTCGAATTCGCTTACGTCACGCTGCATGTCGGAGCAACGGAGATCCTCGCGGTTCGCCAAATCGACGAGGACGAGCTCGAGCAGCACAAGGTCCGACCGGAGTACTTCGAAGTCGGCGACGAGGCCGCCGAGCAAATCAACCGGGCGCGAGCGGAGCGGCGCCGCATCATCGCGATCGGCACGACAGCCATGCGAACGCTGGAGTCGCTTGCGGCTCATCGCGAGCCGGGCGCCGCCTTCCGGGTCCAGGCGGGATGGACCGAGCTCTATATCTATCCCGGATTCGAGTTCAAGATCGCGAACGGGCTGCTTACGAACCTCCATCGGCCGCGATCCAGTCACATCGTCCTGACCGCGGCTTTCGCGGGCAAGGATCTCCTCATGCGTGGCTACGCGGAGATTCTCGAGATGGGAGGATACGAATTCGACATGTTCGGCGACAGCATGCTGATCCTGTAACGGCATGGCGCCGTCGACGAGTGCCATGGAACGAGACAAGCGCATCGACACCGTCGTGATCGGCGCCGGTCATGCGGGGCTTTGCATGAGCTACGTCCTGCAGCGCGAGGGACGTGAGCACGTGGTGCTGGAGAAAGCGCGCGCGCTCGAACAATGGCGATCGGCGCGATGGGATTCGTTCAGAATCAATTCTCCGCTCGCCTATTCGAGGTTGATGGGACAGATCGATGGACATCCCGGCATCCGGCGAAGCATCCCGCTCGAAGAGATCGTGCGGATGTGGGACGCATGCATCGCGCAGAGGCGCTTTCCCATCCGTGAGCGCTGCCGGGTCGGCTTGGTCGAGCGGATTGAAGGCGGGCGCTTCCGGGTCCACGTCGAAGGCGACGATGGCCCGCGACGCTACGACGCGCTGAACGTCGTCGCCGCGCCGGGCAATTACCAGTTCGTGAGAATTCCCGACTTCGCACGGCATCTGCGCACCGAAGTGCAGCAACTCCACGTCGGGACATATACGAACCCGTCGGCCGTGCAGGACGGCCCCGTGCTGGTGGTCGGCGGCGGTCAAACGGGCGTGCAGCTCAGCGAAGAATTGGCGGCGGCCGGCCGCAGCGTGTACTTGGCAACGTCGAGAGTCAAGGGAACCCCGCGCAGCTACCGCGGCGAGGACATCATGTTCTGGCTGGACCGAATCGGGCTCCTCACCGCCCCGAAGAGCGCGTTCGCGCATCCTGCCGAGCAACGCGATCCAATGCCCATCGTCGGCCACGATCATCCGATTTCTCATCATTCATTGGCTCGGCTCGGCGTTCAACTGCTGGGGCGCCTGAGCGGCATCTCGCCAGACGGCGCGGTTGCGACGTTCGACGAGGATCTCCACGCCAACGTTGCATTTGCATCGCAGGGCTACCAGGCGCTGATCGATCGCATCGAGAACTGGATCGCAAACCGGGATGCAAACACGCGCACACGGTATCCGCCGCCGACAGTCGAGCCGGCGTGGCAACCGTATCCCCCGCTTCTCGCGTCTACCCCACCCACGAGCCTGACGCTGCGCGAGCATGGCATCCGAGCCGTCGTGTGGGCCACGGGCTGGCGCGCCGACTTGAGCTGGCTGCGGATCGACGAGGTTCGCCGGGCGCTGGATTCTCGCGGACTTCCGGCATCCTGCGAAACCCCCGTCGATGGTTTCTATTGGCTGGGCTTCCACGGCCTTCGGACCCAGTCCTCGGGAACGGTGGCCGGATTCCACCTCGATGCGCCCTATATTGCCGCCCGGCTGCGATGCCGCGCCGAAACGCGATCATGATGCGCCACTACGAGCACGCAGTCGTCGGCAAGGGGCTCATCGGAGCCGCGACGCTGCGCTACCTCAGCGTCGCGTCCGAAAGCGCCGCGGCCATCGGCCCCGACGAGCCCCGCGATGAGCGCACACATCGAGGCCTCTTCTCCAGCCATCACGACGCGGGGCGGATTGCGACGCGGCTTTCTCGCGATCACGTCTGGGCAAGACTCGTCCATCGATCGATGGACGAGTACGCCCGTCTGGAACAGGTTGGCGGAGCGCGGTCCTACCGACCGCTCGGCATGCTCTATGTGGCGCCGCTGGATGACCCGATCATGCAAGAGCGAGTCCGGCTCGCACGCAACCTGAAGGTGGACCACGCCGAACTCGCAAGCGCGGCGTGCGCCGGGCGACTATCGCCGCTCCGCTTTCCCGCTGGCTTTCACGGCCTGCTCGAGCACGCGCCGGCCGGAATCTTCGGTCCGCTCGCGTTGCGGCACAACCACTTGACGATAGCCAAAGCCAACGGCGCGAGCGTCATTTGCGCCATCGTCACGGCAATCCGCAGGCGCGCCGCACACTGGGAGTTGAACACGGCCTGCGGCCGACGCTACACCGCGAACAAGGTGCTGGTCAGCGCCGGCGCGTACTCCAACTGCTTCGATCTCCTGCCTCGCAAGCTCGATTTGCGCGTCAAGTCGGAGCACACGGTCCTCCTTCGCGTTTCCGGAGCCGAAGCGCAACGACTTCGAGCACTGCCGCCGATTAGCTACCGGATCGACTCGCGTTCGATTTCCGACGTCTATGTCGTCCCGCCGATGCTTTATCCGGACGGCAATCACTACCTCAAGCTCGGCGCCAACACGGACGCGGACATGATCCTGCCGAGCTTCGACGCGATTCAGCAATGGATGATCTCCGGCTCCGACGAGCCGCGATCGGACATGCGCGAGGCCATGTTTCATCTGCTGCCCGATCTCGACTTGCTTTCAGCTCGCGCAAAGCGCTGCCTCGTCACCTACAGCGCGCACGGCAAGCCCTATATCGACGAGTTGGACGACGGGTTGTTCGTCGCGACGGCAGGCAACGGTGCGGCTGCCGCGTGTTCGGACACGCTCGGACGCCTCGCCGCGGACCTCATGACAGGCCGCCCTTGGCCCGCCGGGTTCGAGCGTCGCGACTTTCAGCGGCGATTTGCGGATTCGCGCGCGAGTCAAACCGCAAAAAATCGAGGATAGACCAGATGAGCGATTCGACGATCAGCACGAAAAGGCGCTGGCCGGCCCGAAACGTGGCGATGGCAGCCAGCCACGAACTGTTCTCTTCGCCCGAGGAGGCCCTTCGCGAGACGATCCGGGATCGCCTTCAACGCCGCATCGAAATCCTCACTCAACACCGCCTTGGCCGCAAATGGTGTCCGTACGCGATCGAGAGTACGCGCTTGAACAGATCGATCGAAGGCGGCGTCGACGACATCAAGTTCCTTTACCCGGTGCTCGACAACATTCCGGTGGTGGTCCTGCCGCTGCTCAATTTCGCTCGCGCCGGAATCCGCATCTGCCTCTATGCGCCGCCCGAGGTCTGCCGTGTGGCGGAAGTCGTGCGCGATTACGTTGCTCAGATTGGCTGGATCCGCGATTCATGCGATCTGATTACGGTGCAAGAGGACAAGAGCCGCATCTCTTTCTTCGACTCGTTCAAGCGCAGCACGGCCCCGCTTATCGCCGCCGGCGCGGATGACGCGGACAACGCGGACGACGCGATCGTCTGGACAGCGGCCGATCTCGTCCTCGCGTACGACGTCTGGCCCTGGCTGCTCGAGCGCGATATCCACAACCATGACCTCGTCGTCAACATGATCGCTCGCGAGTTGATCTTCCCGCCCGGGACCAACGAGTTCCTGCGGCTGGAATACTTCGACAGCCTGTCGCCCGCGGGACAGACACGCGGCCGCGAAGTCAGGCAGCCCGACATGCTCGTGTTCACGCAGCGAGGACGGGACGGACTGGCGAACCTGGACCGTATCCGCGGCCGGCCGGAGGCGGAACTCCTCGGCATTTTCCTGAAGACGTCGTGGCGCGGTCTGCTGAGCCGCCAGGCCGGCTCGGTGCTGCGTGCGATCCACTACGGCATCAAGCGCAAACGGTATTCGCTCCGGCCCGGCGACGGCATTTCGCAGACGCACGCAAGCGCCTTCGCGTCGGTTTTCTTCGGCGTGGATACGCTGATCAAGGGCGAATGCGCGGATCCGTTCATCGTCAAGGACGCAGACGGCTTCGAAGAGATATTCGGCTACTATCGCACCCTGCTCCAGGGCGTCGTCGAAGCCGCAACGACCAAGGAAGAAGGCTACCGAAAGCTCGCAGCGTATTACCCGCACGCGGAGCATCTCTTTCGCCTGTCGGGCCGCCTGGCCCCTCTTTGGTCCGAGATCCCCCTCTGGCGTCGGTGGCCGGAGTTCATCTGCGACAAGACATCGACCTACAACACTCGGCTCAAAATGGCGTTCAAGGAAGCTGGAGTCGACGACTCGACGATGCCGATCCCCGAATACTTCACGCGCGAAGGCGAATTCATCTTTCACTCTCCGCCGCCGCATTCGAGCATTCCCAGCTCGCTCGCGTTCCTCGCCGATGTCTATCGACCGCGCTATGAACACGGCCGCCGGCAATGGCTCCAAGCCCGATGATCCCGCAATGCCGTCCGACGGCAGGCGCATCGGGTCCGGGTCGAGCCGTTGCGCTCCCCGGGCCGTCGCGGGGGCCGCCAGGCGAACCGCTCAGCGTATTTCCGTGTTGACGATGGCCTCGACCAGCGTCTTGCCGACGCCTGTGAGCTCGACCGTCCCTTCGCCGGGTCGTATCGCCGCGAGCCCGCGCCGCTCCAGGCTTTGAAACACCGGCTTCCATCGCTGATCGAAGAGAGAGCCGCCGGCAAACCTGGCGCGATGCAAATCGTCGCGAAGCGGCTGACACGTGGTGAGCGCGCGGCGCATCGAGCTCGCGATCTCCTCGTCCGGGCTCATTTCCAGCAATTCGAGCGGCAATTCCCCACTGGTAATCGCATCGAGGTACTCGCCCGGCCGCGTCGCGACATTGGCGGAGCAACGCCGAGTCGCGGAACTGGCTCCCAACCCGATTCCGACTTCGGCGAATTGCTTGTCCTGGTCGAGGACGAGCGACTTCCAACGTCCGCATCCGGTTTCCGGCTTCTGGAAGTACATCGTCGGATACTCGAAGCGTCCGGCGCCCTCCAGCAAGGCGACTGCCGCTTCGCGCATCTGATACTGCTCTCCCAGGCTCGGCCAGCGATGGCCCTCTCGTGACGCGCGCGCCCTGCTCGCCGGACTCTGCCACCTGGCTGGAACGCCTGCGATGGCGGTCCCGGTCTCGCCGAACGGACGCAGATGCAGCTTCGTCATCACCACCGTGCTGTAACCCAGCTCCAGCATCTGCCGAACGTCGTGACAAAATCCCTCGACACGCTGATCGAGCAGTCCATAGATCAGATCGCCATCCACCCGCTCGAAGCCCGACAGGAAGGCGCGGCGAACTACCTCCCGGGCTTCGTCGGACGTGTGCTCCCGCCCGGCGAGGGCAACCAGACGATCGTCGAAAGACTGAATGCCATAAGTGATCTTTCGGCATCCTTTTTTATGGAGAAGCGCGAGCTTGTCGCTCGAGAGACTGTCGGGACTGCCTTCGATACGAATGGTGGTGTCGGCGTTGAACCCGAAATTCGACCGGTAGAAATCCAGGAGCTGGGCCAGCAATTCGTTGGGCAAAAGCGTGGGCGTTCCGCCGAACAGGCAAAACTCTCCGACCGGAGCGTCCCGCAACGCCGGCACGAGCGCCAACCACAACCTGGCCTCGGCAATGTTCAGATCGACCCAGTTTCGAGCCTGCTCGCGAAACGCCGCCTCATCGTGCTTGCGCATGACGATGGGAAATTGACAGAAGTAGCAATGGTATTTGCAGAGTGGAATCGTCGCCCATAAAAAATAGGGATTTTGCCCTTCCAGTTCGGCCTGAAGACTCTGAAGAAACCGTTCCCGGGAACACTCCCTCGCGCCCGGAAATACGTGCGAGCCAAACGGGTCGCGCACGACGTATCGAAGAAGATGATCGTTCTCGGGCCTGCACAACACGTCCGCTGCCCGCGGCCGAGGATAATCCTCGTCGACGAGCAACAGGCTCTCGCGAGAACTCACGCGCTCTAGCATCCGGATAGGCGAGCTGGCCATCGTGGGCACCTCCTAGACACTCACTGCACCGTGCATCGCCTCGGACGGTGCCGTTTCGAGTGCGCCGGGCAGGCATGCGCGAAGCCGGCGCTGCAAGAACTCCAGGGAAAAGTGTTTTCTCCCGAGCTCGAAGTTGAAATGAGCCCATCGTTCCCGCCGTCGTTCATCGAGAAGGAGGCCGAGCACCGCTTGCACATAGGCGTGATCGGGCATTCCGTCCCAATCCTCTCGCGTGCGCAAAAGAAGACTCTTGAAACCCTTCTCCCCATACACCTCTTCGTACATTTCGTAGGTGCTGCTGATGAACGGGCGTTTTTGAGCACTCGCTTCGGCGGGCGGATTGCCGAAGCCCTCGTAATCGTACGAGGTCAGAAACGAACTCAAATCGGCATGCGCGAGGAGGTCGCCGACAGAATATCGGGTCTCCCGCGATGCACGATTCGAGGGGCGGCATAGCGCGGAGCACGGCAACAGCCCGTTTCCATAGATAACGTGATCGTCGACCCCCAGTTCGATCGCCATGCGCGACAGCCGGCGACGCTCTTCCTCGTGCTCGTCGGTAGGCCCGGTCACGAAGAGATAGACAGGCCGCTGACCGCCTGACGAACGCATCGATTTCTGCAGCGCGTGCAAAAGAAAGACATCTCTATCAAGCCTCTTTTGCGGAATGACCCGGGTACACCGAGCGATCAGCAGCGCATCGGCGGGAATGCCGTAGCGCGAGCGAAAATGTCGATTGCCGTCGTCGATCGCGACTTCGGCGAACCGAAAGCAGTTTGGCAGTACGGTCGCATTCACGTGCGGAGCCCACTGGTTGAGCTGCTTCCTCGCGGTGTTCGTGAGGGTCACGTATCGGATGTACTTCGAGACAGACGGCTTCGGAATGCCTTCGAACGGAGGCCCTCCATATTTGGCGCTTTCGCTGAACCACATCAGGTCGTGGTCCCGCCAGAGCACGAACGGCCCCTTGCGCCTTTCACGTCCGTACTGCTCGATTGCGACACGCAAAGCCTCGGAAAACAGCAGATTCTCCGGCAGGGACCCGTTCTCCACGACGACGACTGAAACGTCCAGACGTCGCCAGGTGTCCACAATCGACGCGGCAATCCGAGGAACGATGCTCCTGTCGAGGCATTTGCGTATTCGCTCGCCGTCACGCTCCCGAAGCTGCTCCAGCATTTCCGTGACCAAACGCTGCGTGTATCCCCTGACTGCGGCGAGCCCCTGAATGCGCGCCAACGTCAACCAATCGGGCAACGCATCGGCTTCGTTCACGTAAGGTCGAAAGAACTCGCCTTTATCGCTCCTGATGTCATAGCCGAGATCGAGATATATTCGATAGCCATGCCCGTTGAAAATCGACGCAACTTTTAGAAACTCCTCCGTGATGCCGGAAGCAAGCACCCCGTCCATTGAAATTCCAAACAGAACGTTCTTCCGATGAGCGACCTGCGGACCCTCTCGAACGGCACTGGCTGAATTCATTTGGCATCCCACCCATCGTTTTTGAAATATGCGAAAGTCGCTCCAGCGGATGATGCAGATTGCCAGCCGCACGCACACACACCGGAAAAAGTTCGGTGCCGAGATTGATGCGCCGCTACGAAGACGCCCGGCTCAGGCGTTGAAGCCCATGATGTCGAGCCTCCCCCCTGAATGTCTGCGCCCTGCCCGATATCGCGCGGCGGGCCCGGTCGATTCACGGGGCTCCGGCGATGCTGTGTCGTGCAGCGCGCCGATACGAGCAGCACCGACACCGACCCGAAAGATCACGCGCGGGCCCCAGTGAAATGATTGAAGTCTAGGCGATCGCTCAAGGGCGGGAGCCTGACAGTATTAGTAGGTGTCTACGCGGACGATGACTTGCCCCGCATGCGGTACGGCAACAGCACAGCGCCTGTTCCCGAGTCGCCGCGCCATCGCAAAATCAGCGGCTTACCTACGGGTTCTGGTAGTTGTGACGGGTTCGGATCTGAACTATTTTTTTTTGAACGAGTCGCAGCGTCGATCGCCTGCGAGAAAGAAATCAGCTCGTCATGCAGGCAATCGTGGCCATCTCGTTTGATCGGCCATGCAATCGCAAAACACGTCTTTGCCTTGTCCAAATTCGATCATGTTGCTTGGGCACTCGCTTTCTGGAACAGGATGACGGGCGCGGCAATGAAAATTAAAGTGCAAGGCCGTTTTCCGTACGTGGGTTGAACTCCCACGCTACCCGTACTATCACCGGAGATAAAAATGGCAAAGACCAGCAAGGGCTTCAACAATCTGCAGCACGTGCAGAATCAATGGGGTGGCTCGTCGGCACCGTGGCATGAAGGCGGCATGTGGGTGCTCGGATGCCGTTCCGGTCAGAACGTCGTGGCGCTCAGCATCAAGTCCGGAGACAGTGGGAGGACCCTGACCGGCACGATGACGTACGCCGGAGAAGGTCCGATCGGCTTCAGGGCGACGCTCACGCAAAGCAACACGTACGCGGTCGAAAATCAATGGGGCGGAAGCTCGGCACCCTGGCATCCGGGCGGCACGTGGATCATCGGCTGCCGCGTCAATCAGAACGTGGTGGCGCTCGACATCGAATCCGGCGACCAGGGCGCCACGCTCGCGGGAACGATGACGTACGCGGGTGAAGGCCCGATCGGCTTCAAGAGCCAGCAGGCCGACGGTGGCGTCTACGCGGTCGAGAATCAATGGGGCGGTTCGTCGGCGCCCTGGCACAACGGCGGCGTATGGGTGATCGGCGCGCGCGATCAGGCCGTTGTCGCAGTGAGCATCGGCTCCACGGACAGCGGCAAGACGCTGAACGGGAACATGACCTATGCCGGCGAGGGGCCGATCGGCTTCAAGGGGAGTTCGGTCGCGGGCAACAACTACGCGGTCGAAAACCAGTGGGGCGGAACGTCTGCTCCGTGGCATCCGGGCGGCGTCTGGCTACTCGGATGCCGCTCGGGCCAAAACGTCGTGGAGCTCTACATCACCTCTGGCGACAACGGCAACACGTTCCATGGCAGCATGACCTACAGCGGCGAAGGCCCAATCGGCTTGCGCGCGACGGCATTGCCGCAATAACGTCGGCCAGGCTCGAGAAAACGCCACGCCAATCGTCCCGGTCGCCGCATGCGCGTTGCAGCGACCGGGACGATCCGCGGATGTGGCGCGCCATGCCGCCGCGCAGATGATAGGGCTTCATGGACACGGACAGCGATCAATACGTCTCGCAGTCTCCGTCGGAACCCGGCATCGGAGCCTATGTCGCGCAATTCGCCGCCAATGGCGGCACCGTCAACATTTACGACGGCTATTACCCTCGCAACCACAATTGATCGGCCAAAGCACACCGCTCCAGAGCATCGGGGCAATCGCGCTTTCGACGAAACAATCCGGCTGTTCAAACACGTCGCCAAACGCTTGAAAGTCGTCGGAGAGAGGAAAGTTGCCGATCGGCACGCCATTGCTGCAAGTAATTCGCCGCCCGGCGGCAGCCGGAAAATTCATGAACGGCGAGACTGCCCCGAATTTCGCAGTCGCGATGCGCGCGACGCCGGCAAGTCGGACAGCCGGCCGCACGGCGTCGAGCGAATGTGCGCTCTTCTCGGCGGCGGCCTCGGTCGGAATGGTTGCGTCTCGACAGCGCGACCTCCTCCCTCCCACCGGTCGAATAACGAGACGGGCGGACGCCGCATCCGGCGCCCGCCCGTCTTTTCAATCAGCACAGCCGGCATCGTCGCGCCGCTTACATCGTGACCTGATCGAGGAAGGTCTTCTTGCCGCCCTTGAAGTCGTACAGCGAAATCACGCCGTGCTTCAGGTCGCCCTTCGAATCGAAGATCGTCGTGCCGATCACGCCCGTGTAGCTCGTCGTCGGCATCGCCGCGAGGATCTTCGCTGGGTCCGTCGAGTTCGCGCGCTTCATCGCGTCGACGACGATGTACACCGCGTCGTACGTGAACGGCGCGTCGAAGCGGATCGGCTGGTTGAAGCGCTTCACGTACTTCGCCTGGAACGCCATGCCGCCAGGCATCTTCTCGAGCGCCGCACCCGCCTGCGAGCACACGACGTTGTCGGCCGCCGCGCCCGCGAGCGCGGGCAGCTGCTCGGTGCACACGCCGTCGCCCGAGAAGATCTTCGCGCGCAGGCCGAGCTGCTTCGCCTGCTTCGCGAACGGGCCGCCCGTCGCGTCCATGCCGCCGTACATGATCGCGTCCGGATTCGTGCCCTTGATCTTCGTCAGGATCGCGCGGAAATCGACCGCCTTGTCGTTCGTCGCATCGTGCGACAGCACCTTCAGGCCGAGCGCCTTCGCCTTCTTCTCGAATTCGTTCGCGAGGCCCTGGCCGTACGCGGTCGAATCGTCGACGACGGCGACCGTCTTGATCCCTTTCTGCTTCGCGTAATCGGCGAGCGCCGGGCCTTGCTGCGCGTCGGTCGCGACGACCCGGTAGGTCGTCTTGAAGCCCTGCTGCGTGTAAGCCGGGTTCGTCGCCGACGGCGAGATCTGCAGGATGCCGGCGTCGCTGTAGATCTTCGACGCCGGGATCGACGTGCCCGAATTCAGGTGGCCGATGACCGCGACGACCTTGCCGTCGACGAGCTTCTGCGCGACCTGCGTCGCGGTGCGCGGGTCGGCTGCGTCGTCTTGCGCGTCGAGCTGCAGCGTGATCTTCTGGCCGCCGATCGTGAGGCCCTTCGCATTGATCTCCTCGACCGCGAGACGCGCGCCGTTCTCGTTGTCCTTGCCGAGGTGGGCAATGCCGCCCGTCAGTGGCTCGGCGCTGCCGATCTTGACGACCTGGTCGGCGGCCGCATGCGTCGCGGCCGCCGCCGCGAGCATCGCAGCCGCGCTGATCGGCAACAGTTTGCGGATTTTCATTTTCACTGCAGTCTCCTTGTTGGACGGACGTTGATCATATGATCAGATCATATCCGGTCAAAATTCGCCGCAGCGAGCCACGCGTGCGCGCCTTCGCGTCGCGTCGCTGGCGCAGGCGCCGCCTTCCCCGGCGGCGCCTGCGCGGCGGCCTCAAGCCTTGATGTTCATCGTGATCCGCGCGGTGAACACCGTCTTGCCTTCGGCGTCGGTCACCTCGACCGGCACGATCTTGTCGCCTTCGCTCTGCCAGTCGACGGCCGAGCCGTCGGCGACCGCCGTCACATCCGTCTTCGCCTTCGCGAGGTATTCGACGGTCATGCCTTTCGGAATCCAGCGCATGCCGTCCGGAATCGATACCTGGGTCATCAGCCCCGCGACCAGTTCGGCCGCGTTGCACAGCGCGATCGCGTGGACCGTGCCGATATGATTGGTGATTTCACGCCGGAAGCCGACTTTCGCCTCCGCCCGACCGGGCTGCAGATCGACGACCTGCGGCTCGATCGTGCCGAAGAACGGCGCCATCTGACAGACCATCTTGCTGAATTGCGCGGCCCCGGCCGCCTTGAACATCTCGAGAATCTGACTCATGCTGTCTCCTGTTTCGACGAAAACAGAACAATGTTCTGTTGTAGAAGATTATTCTGTTTACTCGGCGAGCGTCAAGGTACTATTGCGTGACTCCAGTTTTTCGTTCGCGACCCCGCTTGCCTACCCTCGACATCCTGACGCGGCAGTTTCCCGGCCGCCGCGCGCACCTGAAGCGCACGATCCTCGCGACCGCGCTCGCCTGCTTCAACGATCATGGGCTCGAGCCCACGACGATCGAGATGATCCGCGAGCGCTGCGACACCAGCGTCGGCAACATCTATCACCACTTCGGCAACAAGGACGGCCTGATCGCCGCGCTCTTCCTGTGTGCGATCGAAGATCAGGCGCAATTGCTCACCGACTACATCGGGCGCGCGACGACCGCGCGGGAGGGCGTCGCCGCGCTCGTCCACAGCTATGTCGACTGGGTCAGTGCTCAGCCTGAATTCGCGCGCTTTCAGTTCATGGCGCGCACGGCCGTCGCCTCGGGGCCGCGCGCCGACGAGCTGGCGGAGAAGAACCGCGCGCGCAATCGCCGCGTCATCGGCTGGTTCGCGCACGCGCAGGGGCGCGACGAGATGGCGCAATGGCCGGCGGAACTGCTGCCGTCGCTCATCGTCGGCCAATCGGAAAACTACTGTCGCGCATGGCTGAACGGCCGGGTCAAGTCGGCGCCCGCCAAGTATCGGGAAGCGCTCGCGATCGCGGCGTGGCGCTCGGTTTCGAAGTGAGGGGCCGGCCGCGCGGCCGTCGCCGCGCGCCGCTTGCGCCGCACGCGCCGGGCGGGCGCGGGCTGGGGCCCGTCATTCGCGTGAACGGCTCTAGCCCTGATGAATCTCGATCCAGCCGTCGAACCCGTTTCCGGTCGCGGGCGGGCAGTCGCCCGGAAACGCACCGAGCACCGGATCGCCCGGCCGCTCGCCGCGAGGCAGCGTCGGACTCGCCCCCCCTCCAAGCGCGCGCCGGCGGGGCGAACGGAAGCGACGGCGCGGCACTCAACGTACCGGCCGTCAATTCACTGGCCGCCGCCTGGGCCACGCGCCCGCCGTGCCGCCTCCGACCGGTTTCTCGACGCACACCGCGCACCAGCTGATCCTGATGAAGCTCGGCGCGTAGTAGTGGATCAGGTTCCTGTCGAGCGACGCGACGAATGCGTCTCGGCCCGCGTCGAGCCCCACGGCTTCGTTGACGCCCGCGTTGTTGACGAGCCCGTCGATCCTGCCGAACGTCGCGGCCGTCTCTTCGACGGCCGCGCGGCAGCGCGCATGAAAGCGGGCCAACTCCATCAACCGCAGCGCAGCGTCGCCTTGCCGGGATCGGATGGGCAGATGGGAACAGCCAGGAATTGAACCGCGAATCTTGGATGTCCCCGTTCGCGTTCGGCTCGTCATGCCGCGCGCGTCCCCCCTCAAGCACCGAATCGCGCTATCGGAATTGTTCCCAAGGACCTACGACAGAAGCGCGTGCGCGCAGCATCCCGTATTGACCACCCGTATAGCCAAGCTCTGCGGAGACGAACAATCCGTTGGCGAGCGATTGAATCGACGTGCAGCTCAAGCCGCAGGGCACGAGGGTGAACTTCTCCCAAGGGCCTACGACGGAAGCACGCGCGCGCAACATCGCGTACTGGTCACCCGTGTAGCCGAGCTCCGCGGAGACGAACAGCCCGTCGGCTTCCGATTGAATCGTCCAATATCCGTCGCTGGGGAAGTTGCAGATCCTGTATTGCTCCCAGGGCCCCTCCACGGTCGCTCGGGCGCGCAACATCGCATATTCGTTCCCCGCGTATCCCAGTTCCGTCGAGACGAGGTCGTGGTTGGCGAGAGACGTGATGGTCACATTTTGCGTGCATGTGGGGCCGACGGCGCTCGGCGATGCGGGAGTCGCGATCACGCTGGACAAATTCCGAATTCCGAGTTCGGCTCCCGCGTCAGCAGAGGCAAGAGCCGGGACCAGCGCGACTCCGAGCGCCAATGTCACCGACGTGCCGAGACCTAAACGACGTTTCGAAAACGCTGCGCTCATTGCATGGCCTCCAAATGAAAGAAGTCATATCGAATGCCCCGAAAATACGCGACTTGTAAACGATTGCTCTTTTTGCACTTGCTGTCGATGCGGCCGCGCGAGCCTCGATGCGCGAAACCGACGTCGTCCGGGCCCGCACGTATCCGGGACGTCGTTGAAAGATCGACGCGCCACGAAGAAGACCGTTGGCGCAAAAACTTCTGTCGAATTCCGCCCTGAATTTACGGCACAGGAACGCATTCGTCGGTCGCTACCGCCCGGCCAAACCAGTGGATATCGGCCTGTCGACGCTGGAGGTTTGCGCTGCTCGATCCCTTGCGCGACAGCGCGACATACGCCCTCTCCTTATTGATTCCATCGTAAATAATGGGAAATTCTTCAAATAGCGAAAATCTCAACGCGACTACTGCCGAAGCATGCTTGCTTGACCATCGGCAAGGCTCCGTTACCGTCCACCTCCGTCAAAATCTCCGCCTCTCAGTGACAAGATAGATCGTAGTCGGCACAAATCCAGGAATTTTCATATCACGCCGAATGCATAAATTATATATTTCACAATTTCGACAATATATTCATCAGCACGATTGCGCATTGCCGGCATTCAGCATGACGATTCGAATTGGCACATCTATTCGAATACAGGCGAGCGGGAGATTTTATTTGTTGACAGCGATAATAAATAGATCTATTGAATCCCGGAAATCCCGGCTCTGTCGCGGCTTTTCGTGACACCTCAATTCGGTCGATGGCAAAGGACGCGCTATTGTTGTGGGTGCGCATGGTTCACGCACTTAATCAATGACAACCGATTTTCTGCTCGCACGGTAAATGGTCAATACCTTGATTGGGGAATCGGTTCATGGCCAGGATGGACGAAGCCGCGCGCAAACGTGTACGTGCCGGACGCTTAATGCCGGCGGGCAAGACACCGGCCGAAGCAGCCGAGGCGGTCGGAGTCGCACGGCAGACCGCATACACATGGAACGCCCGGCTCGACGAAGGCGGCATCGACGCGTTACGCACCATGTCCGCAGGTCGGCCTGCGCAACTGGATGCGGGCCAACTCGAAGAACTGCGCGTGGCGCTGCTGCGAGGACCGCGGTCGCACGGCTTCGGCGCCGAGCTATGGACGCTCAAGCGTGTGCGGGCGCTCATCGAGCGTCTGTATGGCGTCACGTTCAGCGAGGTGCATGTCTAGCGGCTGCTGGGCGCGTTGGGCTTCAGCCCGCAAAAACCCGAGCGCCGCCGAGCCATCGAGCGCAACGAGGAGGCGGTGCCGACCTCGTAGCGCAAGACCTAGTCCGCACTCAAGATCCCGATGGAGGAGCGGCGTCAATTCTCATCATGGAACCTCGGAGAGTCGGCGACTGCGTATCTATCCGGCCAACCCGTCTCAATCGCGACGCTCGCGTCCGTGCGCCATCGATTGGCGTATCGAGTCGAACGACTGCCCTTGGCCGAAAGGCGAAGGGCGCGCGGGCGCAGCGGGAATCGAGTATTGTGCGAGGAACGCAGCCAACTGCCGAGGCCCCGTCCGCCCGCTCCGTCACGCCCGCCGCGACGGCGTTCAAGCCCATGAACGTGTCCGCCACGCAGCCGACAACAGCGAACACGAGGAGTCCGACGCCCCTGAGTACAGCGAAAAGCCTCACCGAAATCTGAACGAGTCTGGAAGTCTCAGGAGGAGAACATGGAAAAGCCGAATTCGACCGAGGGCCAGTCGGCCTCTGAGCTGATCGACAAGAGAATCGCCGAGCTCGGAGACTGGCGCGGGAAAACCTTGAGCCGAATGCGCAAGCTCATCCGGGAGGCAGACCCGGACGTCGTGGAGGAATGGAAATGGATGGGCACGCCCGTATGGTCGCACGGCGGGATCATCTGCACCGGCGAGTCTTATCAGTCGATCGTGAAGTTGACCTTCGCCAAGGGAGCGTCGCTGGACGACCCGGCCAAGCTCTTCAACTCGAGCCTCGACGGAAACGTGAGGCGCGCAATCGACATCCATGAGGGCGAGGCGCTCGATGCGAACGCGTTCAAGGCGCTCATCCATGCCGCGATCGCGCTCAATACATCCGGCGGAAAAGCAAAGTCAAAGCGAGCGAAGTAGGCCGCGGGATTCGCGCCCTCTCAGAGCCGAGCAAACGCTGCGCGCGCGTCTCATCTCAGCGTGCTGCGCAACTTGCGGACGACCTTGTGAACGAACAGCACCGGCCTGGAGATAGGCGGACGCAGAATCGCGTGCTTGCGGACGTACTTGGGCACGTGCCATTCGGCGCGGCTGCCGGCGTGGAACAGCGCGGCGTCGCCCGCACGCAACGTGCGCGGCTCGTGGCCTTCCGACGTGACGATCACCTCGCCTTCGATCACGTGTATGGTTTCGTCGCAGTCGAAGTGCCAGTTGAAACGCCCCGCGGTGCAATCCCAAACCCACATGGATGTCGTCGAGTCGGGACTGCAGGACCACTGACCGCTGCGCGCGACAGGATTCCCTTCGAGAATCCAAGCCGGGTCGATCGGGGAAGGTTGCAATACGACGTCGTCCAACCGTACGGCCTCGAAAACGGGACGGGGCATGGTCTACCTCTGCTGCAGCTCAATGCGGGAATCGGAACAAAACACGGCTTTCAGGTACGGCAAGACTATCGCCGATCGATATCCCTGAACGAACCGGAGGCAGCCATTGTGTAAGAGAACGTCGCGCAATCGCAAGCAATAATTTATTGAATTGTAATAAATTAACAAGGCGGGGTGCGAACGTGTGAGCCGAGCGCCCGCGAGCGAATGTTCTCGTCTGCTAACGATCCGTCTCCGAGGCGGTGTCACGCGGTGCAATGGCATCGCAATAGCGGCGGTGCGCGCTCAATGACAGCGGGCGCCCGTTCGTGGCGCAATGGAGAAGATCTCGCGAGCAGCGTGGCCGCCGGAAAACGCCGCAAGCCGAAGCAACTTGATGCTTGGCTCGTGAGCGCCCCCGCCGGCAGACGCCCTCGCCGATCACACGCCAGCCGCGGCAAAACGGCAAAAGGCGTGAAACGCCGCGCGCGCACATTGTACGGGCAGCGTATTGCACGCGACGTCGGGGATCGCGCGGCCGCCGTCGGCGCGCCGTTGCCCCGTCTTTCGCTTCAGCGCGAATCGCGATACGCAAACCTCGATGCCGGCAAGCCCGCATGTCGGGTGTCCGCGACGAACACGCCGCCCGCATGCGGATCGCTCGCCAGCGCGTCGTCGCCGAGACCGACGCGCGCGCTCGTCACGTACAGCCGCCCGTCGCCGTCGAGCGTCACGCAGCTCGGCTGCGGCGTCGGCACGGCGATGCGGTCGGTCTCGACGCCGCGCGAGTCGTAACGCACGACCCGCGCGCCGCCCCACTGCGCGTTCCACAGGCCACCGTCCGCATCGACGGTCGAGCCATCGGGCTCGCCATCCGCATCGCCCAGTCGGGCGAACGATCGCACGCGATCGACGCCGCCGCCCGGCCGGTAGTCGCAGACGTGGATTTCCCGCGACGGCGAATCGCAGAAGTACATCTTCGATCCGTCCGGAGAAAACGCGATGCTGTTCGCAATCGCGACGGGCGGCAGCGCGAGCCGCTGCAGGCTCAAATCCGCATTCAGACGGTAGTAGCCGCCGACCGCGCGCGGCGCCCCGCCGCTCTCGTCCTTCATCCCGAACACGAACGCGCCCGCACGGTCGCAGCGGCCGTCGTTGAGCCGGGTCGGCAGGTCGGGCTCGACGTCGACGATCCGCGTGAACGTACGACGGCGGACGTCGAAGAACGCGAGATGCGACGCGAGGCCGACGAGCAGCACGTCCGGATCGCCGGTGAGCGCGAAACACGCGAGGCGCTCGGGCATCTCCCAGGTCTTGGTCGCCGCGCTGCCGTGCGCGTCCTCCGCGCGGCATCGCCATAGCCGCGCACCTTCGATGTCGGCCCAATACAGCGCGCGCGTCGCGTCGCACCACGTCGCGCTTTCGCCGAGCGCGTTCCGACAATCGACCAGCAGCGTGGCGGCGGATTCCGCGTGCTCGACGTGCTCGGCGTGCTCCGTGTTCCCCGTGTTCCCCGTGTTCTCCGTGTTCTCCGTGTTCTCCGTGTTCTCCGTGTTCTCCGTGTTCTCCGTGTTCTCCGTGTTCTCCGTGTTCTCCGTGTTCTCCGTGTTCTCCGTGTTCTCCGTGTTCTCCGTGTTCTCCGTGTTCTCCGTGTTCTCCGTGTTCTCCGCGTCCGGTCGCGTCGGTCGCGCCGGTCGATTCGATTGTTCCATGCTGTCTCCTGATTTCGTCGTCGTTCTCCGCGGCCGGATGGCCGCAGGCGCCGAGCGCGCGCAAGGCGAGATCCATCGTTTCCACTCGGCCGCTCGGCTGCTCGCGCCGCCATCCGGCCACGCGGCAGCCGAATGAGCCCCACTTGCGTCTTTTCATCCCGGGCGCAGCCGAGCGGCCGTCAGCCCCGCATCGCGCGCCGCTGATTGCGACGATACGGGTCGAACAGCACGGCGAGCAACAGAATGCCGCCGCGTATCAGATATTGGTAAAACACAAGGTGTATGCGCGTGCGGCGAACGTGACGATCGATGCGATTCACGACGCCGCGCGAGCGATTTGCGGCGCGGCGGTCTGACTACGCGTGCGCGGCGCGTGCCGCCGAGAGCGACTCCGGGCGACTCCGGGCGACTCCGGGCGGCTCCGGGCGGCTCCGGGCGGCCGCGCCACGGATCGGCGCGGACGTCCGACCGGCCACGCGCGGCCGACGGATGCGACATCGCGGACGTTCGCGCGGACGCGGCGTCAGCGATTTCGTCATATCGCCACCAGCGCGCACCGGTCCGACGTCACGCGGCGCGAACCGCAAGCCATGCACTGCGATCGCTGTCGTTTCGGCCTCGGCAGGTCCATGCACGGCGACGCGCCGATCGGCGCCACGCGCGATCGCGTATCGGGATCGCGCTCCGTCGTACGGGCCCCGCATCGCGCGGCGGGAAATGTCGCGCATCGACAATCGCTTCACATGCGCCCCGTTCGCACACTGTTGACGAGCGTCAATTTCCCGCGCATTCGTTCGATGAGAATTTTCCGGAGGATCGTTCGATCGCGGCGTGATGCGATGCGATGCGGACGCGGACGCGGATACCGACGTCGATCCGGCGCCGGCGCTCATGAGCCCGTGCCGCCCCCAACGCCCCGACTCGCAGCCGCGCGCGCGGCGGATTCGTCGGTTTCGAACGGCGCGCGCCGCTCGCCGTGCGCGCCGGAACCACGTCGCTCGATCGCCCCACGCAATACGCATTCGCATCGCTCGCCGACGCGAACCCCGGCCTCGCCGCGCAATCAACCGCCTTCGAACGATGCAGACTGCCCTACCTACCGCCGCGCCGGACAACCGGCGCATCGCGGACCGACTGCTCGAGGCGGCGCAGCTCCTCGATGCGCAGGGCGCGAATCCGTATCGGGCCGGCGCGTACCGCTCGGCCGCCGACACGATCGCGAACCTCGGTCGCGACGTCCGCGAGCTGTTCGACGCGGGCGGCATCGAAGCGCTCGACGCGCTGCCGCACATCGGCCTCGGCATCGCGCGCGCGATCGCCGAGATGCTGATCACCGACCGCTGGCGCCAGCTCGATCGCCTGCGCGGCTCGGCATGCCCGACGCTGTCGTTCCGGATGGTGCCCGGAGTTGGCCAGGCGCTCGCCGAACGCATCCACGATGCGCTGCACATCGACACGCTCGAAGACCTCGAGCTCGCCGTGCATGACGGCCGGCTCGCGACGGTCGAAGGGCTCGGCCCGCGGCGGATCGCGGGCATCCGCGCGGCGCTCGAGGACTTGCTGAGTCGCCGGCGCGGCAGGCAGGCGCTGATGCGTCGCGCGACGCCCGCGCAGGAGCCGCCCGTATCCGTGCTGCTCGACGTCGACCGCCTCTATCGCGAGAAGGCCGCGGCCGGCACGTTGCCGATGATCGCGCCGAAGCGGCTGAACCCGCGGCACGAAGCGTGGCTGCCGGTGTTGCACGCGACGCGCGACGACTGGCACTTCACCGCGCTCTATTCGAACACCGGACGCGCGCACGAGCTGGGCCGCACCGCGGACTGGGTGATCCTGTACTTCTACGACCACGAACACGACGAGCATCAGCGCACCGTCGTCACCGAAACGCGCGGCGCGCTGGTCGGCAGGCGCGTGGTGCGCGGGCGCGAGGCGGAATGCCGCACGCATTATGCGGCCGGCGCGAACTCCACGCGATGACCGCCGCCGTCGCGCAAGTCCGGCTCGCCGCAATGCGCGAGAATCGCGCCGCGCGCGCGGTCGCGCAGCCGCGCCATCGCGCCGAAGTCCGCGCCGTCGGGCCGGATCGGCGCGAGCATCGTCACGGTGATCTTCCCGCGGTGCGGCAGCCAATCGCCGTCGCGCAACACGGCGCGCGCGCCGCTCACCACGACGGGCACCACCGGCCGCTGCGCGACGCACGCCGCGCGAAACGCGCCGAGGCGGAACGTGGCGAGCCCCGCCGCGCGCGTGAACGTGCCTTCCGGGAAGAACAGCAGCGTATCGTCGGCGGCTGCCTGCGCGACGAGCCGCGCCTCGTCCTCGACGCTGCGGCTGTATTCGCGCCGCTCGACGAACCGCGTGCCGAGCGCGCGCAGGAAACGGCCGACGAACGGTCGCGTCGCGAGTTCACGCTTCGCGACGAAGTGCACGGGATGCGGCAGCAGCGCGAGCAGCGTAACGACGTCCATATAGCTCGTATGATTCGCGACGACGATCGACGGCCCGGCCGCGAGCGCGTCGGGATCCGCGATCAGGTTCGTGCGCACGCCGGCGAAACGCAGGAACGTGTGGCACGCGTATGCCGCGAGATGCCAGTTGTCCTGAAGATCCTTCCGGTACGCGACGAGCACCCACAGCGCGGGCGCGAGCATCGCCGCGAGCGCCCAGCAGTACAGCCCCCTGAGCACGTGCGCCGCGCGCCGCGACACATGCCGGCCGAACGGCCCGACGCTGCCGGCCGCCAGATCGGCGAACTGCCGCCACGACGCGGGCGCCTGCGGCAACCGTCCGGCATGGCGCTCGAACTGCTCGAGCGTCGCCGCGTGGCGAATCTTGCCGCTCGGCGTCTTCAGGATGCCGTGCGGCGCGACGATGCTCACCTGCTCGGCCGGCATTCCCCAGAGCGCGGCCGTCACGTCGTTGACGCTCTCGCGCAGACGCTCGCACGCGGCGTCATCGGTTGCGTCGCTCTCGACGAGAATCACGACGCGCTCGGTTCCGCTCACCGGATCGGCGCCGCCGCACACCGCGACGCCGCCCGTCACGACGCCCGGCAGCCGCTCGATCGCCTTCTCCAGCTCGTATGGAAAGAAATGCCGGCCGCCGCGGATGATCATGTCCTTCGCGCGTCCGGTAACGTACAGCTCGCCGTCAGCGACGTAGCCGAGATCGCCGGTATCGCGCCAGCTATCGTGGAACAGGCGCGCGGTCTGCGCGGGATTGCGGTAATAGCCGCGCGTCGCCGACGTGCCGCGAAACTCGATGCGCCCGACCTGCCGCTCGGCAACCTCGCGCTCGCCGTCATCGACGATCCGCAGCTCGGTGCCGTCGAGCGGATAGCCGCAGCTCGGCACGTCGAGCGCATTCGCGTCGCCGGGCGCGGGCGTCGCGCGGCCGCTCGCGTTGAGCGGCTCGCGCGCGACGCGATCGACCCACAGTCCGCGCGCCGGCGTCGGAAACGTCAATCCGAGCGTGTTTTCCGCGAGCCCGTAGACAGGCGTCAGCGCGCGCGCATCGAAGCCGCACGACGCGAAGCGCGCGGCGAACGCGCGCAGCGTGTCCGGATTGACGGGCTCCGCGCCGCAGAACGCGAAGCGCAGCGACGACAGATCGAATTCGGTCGGTTCGAGCGCGGCGAGATGACGCGCGCAGCGCTCGTACGCGAAGTTCGGCGCGGCGGTGATCGTGCCGCGATACCGCGAGATCGCGCGCAGCCAGAGCGCCGGCCGCGCGAGGAACGCGACGGGCGACATCACCATCGCCGGGATGCCGAAGTAAAGCGGCGCGAGCCACGCGCCGATCAGCCCCATGTCGTGATACAGCGGCAGCCAGCTCACGAGCACGTCCGTCGCGTCGACGCGCATCCGGTCGCCCATCGCGCGGATGTTCGCGAGCAGATTCGCATGACTGAGCATCACGCCCTTCGGCGTGCCGGTGCTGCCCGACGTGTACTGGAGCAATGCGACGTCGTCGGCGGCCGCGCGAAACGGCGGCAGATGCTCGCGGCCCGCGATCTGCTCGGGCGTGAACACGTACTGCAGCGTGCTCACGCGCAGCTTCAGCAGCTGCGCGATCGAGACAGCCGGGCGAAATGCGATCAGCGCCTTGATCTGCGCGTTTTCGAGGATCGGCGTGTGGCGCTCGACGTGCGCGTCGAGCTGCGCCAGATTGGCGGGCGGATAGATCGGCAGCGGAATCGCGCCGCAGAACAGGATCGCGGCGAACGACACGAAGTAGTCGAGCCCCGTCGGCAGCATCAGCGCGACCGTGTCGCCGGGATCGATTCCGCGCTCGCGCAGGCCGCTCGCCATGTTCGACGCGCGCCAATACAGCTCGCCATACGTGAGCGGCGTCGCCGTCAGGCCGTCTTCGAGCAGCCGCAGATGGACGCGATCCGGATGACGCTCGGCATGCCAGCGCAGTGCGTCGATCAGCGTGTCGACGTCGACGGGCCATGCGGCGGCATCGGCGGGCGACATCGACACGGCTTCGTCCTCGGCGGCGGCGTGCGGTTGCGCGTGTGCGTCGGCCAGCGCGCGCACGACGTCCGCAGGCGTCGCGGCGGATGCGAACACGTCGACCGGCAAGCGTACGCCGAACGCACGTTCGATTCGGTCGAACAGCTCCGCGCGCGTCAGGCTGTCGAAGCCGAGATCGCGCTCGAACCGCGCATCAAGCGTCGCGTGGCGGTGGCCGTTCCGCTCGCCGTACAGCTCGGCGAGCAACGCGTCGAGCAACGCGAGCAATCGCGTTGCGTTATCGGATAGGCGGTGCGTGTGTTCCATGCTTGTCGCCCGTTGAGTGATGGGGCACGGCGCACGCATCGGTGCGCGTCGGCTCGCTTCGCTCGCCTGACGCTGCGCGTTTCGGCGTTGCGTCGAGCGCGTCGAACGCCGTGTGCAAGGCGGTCGCCGCGCGATGCGTCGCGTGCACGGCTGACGATGAGCGTGCGCCATCGCGCGACGTACGGCTTGCGGTGCATCAACAAGCGGCGGAAACGCATGCGCTCCGTGCCGCATCCGAGATCGACCCGCCACACGGTGTGACGCTCGACGAAGGCATCATTCGTCGATCGCCCGACGATGTCACCACACGCTGCAATCGTCATCCGGCGACGCGCGAATCGCGCATGCGTGGCGGTTCGCCGGCGGTCACATCCGCTGCACGGCGGCCGACTTCGTGCATACGATCCGTTCGAGCAATTCGTGGCCGCGCGACGTCAAGAGCGGCCCCCGCGCGACCGGCTGCCCGCGCACCGTCGTCATCGCGAGTCCCATTTCGACGAGAGAAACGAATTCCGGGTCCGCCACGTCGACGTCTTCGGGCGAGCGAGCGATGCACAACAGCGCTGAGAATTCATGTGGCGTCAACATGGTCATGTCTCCGACATTGGGCGGCGTCAGCCTGCGCCGGCGGCGCCCTCGTTTCATCTGCGATGGGAAACTGCGTTCCATCGCACTGTGCAGGTCGGGACGGCGAAAGAAAATCGGCAATTACGAGATAAGCACACAGCCGCTGCGCACCGGCATGTAGGAATTTGCCGAATCCGCAGTCGATTCGATCGCGCGATGCGTCACAGTTGTGCTGCGGCCCGGTGGATCACATGCGCATGTCGATGCCAAACGTCGACGTTTCCGAAACGCTTTCCTCGTTCCGACCCGCACCCGCCTGTGCGCGCATGTCGCATCGTGCGAAGCGGAACGATGAACGCATGCGTTCCGTCGCGACGCGATCGATTCGCACGACCGAACCGGCCGGAACGCGTCGTCATGCCATTCACATCAGCACGGCGTATCGTAATTCGTGAACCGCGTCGCCGGCACGCATGCGAACGCGCAAGCGATGGGCGGATGCGCGAACTTGCGCGGATCGCCGAGCAACGCGCATCGCATGCTTCGGATCATGCCGAACGGAAAGCGGCCTCGGCCCGTCTTCGCATTGCGCGCAAGCGCTGTCGTCCTACGGTATGAAGAATTTGCGAAGCGATGCGCCGGCACGCCATCCGCGATTTCACCGATGCGATTGCACACGCAACGATCAGGATTGCGTAAGCATTCCGGCATAAGATCGAAACGTGGCGCTCGCGTTTTGGCCACACGTCCGCCACCCGGCGGGCGACGATCCCGATGATGTGAACAAGAACCTGGGCGGCGCGCGTCGCATCGCGTGCCGCCGGGTATCGTCAGCGCCGCACGGCTCGCTCGAAGCGGCGATCCCGACTTTGCTTTTCAAGCCGTGGCGACCTGTCGCGACGCGTGCGACGCGCTCGGGGCAACCCGCTCGCCGCTTGGCGCGACGCAACGGCCCGGGGAACAAGCGTCCGGAGTTCGGCCGGATCGCCGCATGCGTTCGCGCCTCGTCGCGACGCGGCGCGAACGCGTGCCGACTACCGAGACACGACGGCCATGAGCATGTTAGAGCTACGAGACTTCACTGATGATCAAGCTGTTGATGGTCGACCGTCACGTCGTGCTGCGCGACGGCCTGCGACATATTCTCGAAAAATCGGGTGATTTCGAAATCGACGGGGAAGCAGGCGACGCGGCATCCGCGTTCGAGCTTGTCAAGCACGGTCATGCCGATATCGCGATACTCGATCAGACCACCCTCGGCCGGGAATGCGCCGACGTGATCCATCGCATCCGCCAGGCGGCGCCGTCGATGCGCATCCTGTTGATGACCGCACAGACGAATCAGCGGCACGCGGCCGACGCGTTCCGGGCCGGCGCATCGGGCTACCTCACGAAGCAAAGCGGCTGCGAGGAGTTGATCGCCGCGCTTCGCAAGATTGCGTCGGGGGGCGTGTACGTCAGCATGCACGTCGCCGAGCAACTCGCGGAGAACCTTCATTCGCAGTCGGACGCGCCGCTGCACGAGCGGCTGTCGAAGCGCGAATTCGAAGTGTTCCGCCACCTGGCGTCCGGCGACACGCCCGCCGAGATCGCGCAAGCGCTCGGGATCAGCGCGAAGACCGTCCGGATCTACAAGGCGCACGTGCTCGACAAGCTGGAACTGCCGAACGAATCGGCGCTCGTTCGCTACGCGGTCGCGCATCAGATCGGCGAACCGTTGTGAGTGCGGTCGATTCGTCATGAAGGGTCGGTCCGGAAACGTTGCGGGTGAAAACGGCGGGCTCGACCTTGCCGGGCAGGAACAGGTCATTGACGATCGCGATGCCGACCAGCGCGGCCGGAAACACGGGCGCCGGCATGGACGAACCGGATGCGCCGACGATCGCGCTCGTGACGATCGGCCCGACGACGCCGCCCATGTTCGATACCATGTTCTGCAAGCCGGCCGCCATCGACACGGTGTTGCCCGGCGCGGCATCGTCCAACTCGCGGCGTCGCTGCTGATCGAGCGGATCGAGCGCGACATCGACGAGCGGCGCGTCGTCGACGTCGGCTTCACGCTCGTCGAGCGGGACAGCGCGTAGGCGGCCGGCGGACCGACGGTTTTACATCCGCGACGTCGAGGCAGCCTGAACGGCGTCGCTTTCTGATTCGGAGCCTTCGACATGAACCTCACCCGACGCGCCCTGCTCGGCGTCGCGCTCGCCGGCGCGCTCGACGCGGCCGTGCCGTCCGCGCACGCGCAGGCCCCCGTGCGCGCGACGCCGCCACCGGACGACGCGCCGCGCATCGCGCCCGACGAGACGATTCCGCTGTGGCCTGGCCCCGCGCCCGATCCGATCGCAACCGGCGCGGGCGGCGGCGAGCGGGCCGGCAAGCATGGCAGCGTGTCGCGCGTCGCGCGGCCGCGGCTCAACGTCTATCGGCCCGCGCGCGGCAACGGCGGCGCGGCGCTCGTGATCGCGGGCGGCGGCTACGATCACGTCGAACTCGGCCACGAGAGCACGCCGATGTGCGCGTGGCTGAAATCGCTCGGCGTGACTGCGTTCGAGCTCGTGTACCGGCTGCCCGAGCAAGGCTGGTCGCGGCTCGCGCCGCTGCAGGACGGCCAGCGCGCGATGCGCGTGATCCGCGCGCGGGCGAAGCGCGACGGCATCGATCCGGCGCGGATCGCGATCGTCGGGTTTTCCGCGGGCGGACATCTCGCCGGGATGACGTCCGCCGCGCCGGATGCGCGCCGCTACGCGAGCGTCGACGACGCCGATCGCGAATCCGCGCGCCCCGATCTCGCCGCGCTGCTCTACCCGGTATTGACGCTGATGCCGCCGTTCGATCACACACGCACGCGCCGGCACATCGTCGGCGCGCATCCGACGCAGGCGGACAGCGAAGCGCTGTCGGTCAATCTGCACGTGAGCGCGCGCACGCCGCCGACGTTTCTCGCGCAAGCATTCGACGATCCGATCGCGCCGATCGACAACAGCCTGCTGATGGCGAGCGCGCTGCGCGCCGCGCAGGTGCCCGTCGAGCTGCACGCGTTCCAGACGGGCGGCCACGGCTGGGGGATGGGCAAGCCGGGCAGCGTCGTGCACGCGTGGCCGGCGCTCTTCGAGCAGTGGGCGCGGCTGAATCGATTGCTGCCGTGACACGATCGCGGGCGGCGCGCGACATGCCGCACGCCATCGCGCGCAGCAAAGCGAAGCAACGCCGCGTCGCGCGTCGCACGCCGTCACGTGCATGGCGCGACACGCAACGACGCGGCGCAAGCCGCGCACGCTCGGCCTGCCGCACGGCCCGCCTCCCTACGATCCCCCGCCCGTAATGCCGCCGACATCCGCCTGTAATTTTGTCGAAGGCACATCGACTCCATAGCTTCATACCAAACTGGTCCAATGCAGCCGTTTCGTTTCCGGCGCACGGCGCGTTCGTGACGCTCGCGCTTTCCGCGCAACCGGTTCCCGTCGCGCGATCCGCCACGGATCCGCGTCAATCGAGCGGTCTTTCATTGGAGTCCTGCCAGATGCTTCGTCGAGCCTTGATCGCCACCGCGTGCGTCGGATCGGCCATCGCCCTCTATGCGTGCGGCGACACCGACAGCTCCGCTCCCGTCACATCGCAAAACGCGTTGCAGACCGCGACGCCGATCAAGCACCTCGTCGTGATCTACGGCGAGAACGTGTCGTTCGACCACTACTTCGGCACCTATCCGAACGCGGCGAACCCGTCGGGCGAGCCGGCGTTCAGCGCCGCGTCGGGCACGCCGTCGGTCAACGGCCTGTCGGGCCTGCTGCTGAGCGCGAACCCGAACGCGACGAATCCGGCGAACGGCACGGGCGCGACGAATCCGTTCCGCCTCGACCGCACGCAAGCCGCGACGGCCGACCAGAACCACGCGTACACCGCCGAAGAGCAGGCGTACGACAACGGCCTCGCCGACCTCTTCCCGAAATACACCGGCAACGGCTCGAGCGGCGGCGCCGGCGCGTTCGGCACGACGGGCCAGGTGATGGGCTACTTCGACGGCAACACGGTGACGGCGCTGTGGAACTACGCGCAGCGCTTCGCGATGAGCGACAACGCTTACACGTCGACCTACGGTCCGTCGACGCCGGGCGCGCTCAACGTGATCGCCGGCCAGACCGACGGGATGCAGATCGTGAAGACGTCGAAGGCCGTGTCAACGCTCGCGAAGACCTCGTACTACGTCAACGACGGCCAGGGCGGCTTCACGATGATCAACGACGTCGATCCGGGCTTCGACGCATGCTCGAGCACGACCGACCAGGCGATGATGTCCGGCAAGAACATCGGCGATCTGCTGAACGCGCGGAACATCACGTGGGGCGGCTTCATGGGCGGCTTCAACCTGTCGGCGACGAACGCGAACGGCACGACGGGCTGCAAGCGCAGCACGATTGCGACCGCGGTGAACGCGGCGACGTCCGACTACATCCCGCACCACAACTGGTTCCAGTACTACGCGTCGACCGCCAACCCGCAGCACACGCGCCCGAGCTCGGTCGCCGCGATCGGCGCGAGCGTCGAGACGGACGGCAAGACGGCCGAGCCCGCGAACCACCAGTACGATTCAGACGACTTCTTCGCCGCCGTGAAGGCGGGCAACTTCCCGTCGGTCAGCTTCCTGAAGGCGCCCGCCGCGCAGGACGCGCACGCCGGCTACTCGGATCCGCTCGACGAGCAGCAGTTCGTGACGAAGGTCATCAACTTCCTTCAGCAGCAGCCCGACTGGCAGAACACCGCGGTGATCGTCACGTACGACGACTCGGACGGCTGGTACGACCATGCGTACACGCAGCCGACGCGCGCGTCGTTCGACGCGGTCGATCAGTTGAACGGCAACGGCGTGTGCGGCTCCGGCGCGGCGACGACGGGCGTGGGCGGCGGCGCCGTCAACGGCCGCTGCGGCCCGGGCACGCGGATTCCGTTCGTCGTCGTGTCGCCGTGGGCGAAGCAGAATTACGTGAGCCACGCGCTGATCGATCAGGCGTCGATCGTCCGCTTCATCGAGGACAACTGGCTGGGCGGCCAGCGGATCGGCGGCGGCTCGTTCGATGCGACGGCAGGCGACATCCGCGATCTGTTCGACTTCTCGGGCACGGTGAACACGACGCCGCTGTATCTCGATCCGACGCTCGGCACGAAGGTCGCGACGCCGCCCTCGATCTGACCGATCCGGGCTTCGCGCGGCGCGCAGCCGCGCGACGCGTCCGACACGCAACCGGCCGGCGCGCGCAGCGCGGCCGCCGTCGTTCCGGCGCTGCATGCGCCGGATTTTTCATTCGCACGATGACGACCGAACGCTCCAGCATCGCCGAGCCGCTTTCCGCGCAGCCCGCCGCTTCTTCCCGCACCACCGGCCCCGCCCGGTCCACTCCGTTTGCCGAATCCGCCAAGGCAACGCGTCCCGCCGCATCAGTCGACGCACCCCGCCGCCATGCGCACGCCGTGCGCCACGCGCTGTCGCTCGCCGCGTTCGGCGCATTCGGTTTCGCCGCATTCGCGCTCGCGTTTCCCGGGCACGCGCCGGACGCGGTCGGCGCGATCGTCGAAGATCTGACGGGTGCGAATCCGCATCCGGTCGTGCTGCGCCGCCCGGCCGCCGAGCCGTTGAGCGCGGTCGCGCAGCTCGGCAAGGCGCTGTTCTTCGATCCGTCGCTGTCCGCGTCGGGCCGTCAGTCGTGCGCGTCGTGCCACAGTCCCGACCATGCATACGGGCCGCCGAACGACCTCGACGTGCAACTGGGCGGCGCCGCGCTGTCGCAGCCCGGCTACCGGCCGCCGCCGTCGCTGAGGTATCTGTACCGCCAGCCGAACTTCAGCATCGGTCCCGACGCGTCCGAGAACGACGACGCGGCGAGCGTCGCGCAGCAGGCCGCGTCGGCGGCGGGCGTCGTCCGCGCGCAGAAGGCGGCGGGCGCCGACGCCGCGCCGCAACGCGTGCCGCAAGGCGGGATGTTCTGGGACGGCCGCGCGGACACGCTGCAGCAGCAGGCATTCGGTCCGCTGCTGAATCCCGTCGAGATGGCGAACGCGAACCTCGACGACGTCGCGCGCAAGCTCGCGAACGCGCGGTACGCGCAGCAGTTCCGGCAACTGTTCGGCCCGCGCATCTTCGACGACGCGCGTCTTGCGGTGTCCGAAGCGATGTTCGCGATCGCGCGCTACCAGGTCGAGGATCGGTCGTTCCATCCGTATTCGAGCAAATACGACCGCTGGCTCGAAGGCGACGCGCGCCTCACGCAGGCCGAGCTGCGCGGCATGCGGCTCTTCGACGATCCGCACAAGGCCAATTGCGCGGGCTGCCATCTGTCGAAGCCGAGCGTCGACGGGCTGCCGCCGATGTTCACCGACTATCAATACGAAGCGCTCGGCGTGCCGCGCAACCGCGCGCTCGCGCAGAACCGCAATCCGGCGTTCCACGATCTCGGCATCTGCGGGCCGTTGCGCGAGGACCTCAAGACGCAGACGCAATACTGCGGGATGTTCGCGACGCCGTCGCTGCGCAACGTCGCGACGCGCCGCGTGTTCTTCCACAACGGCGTCTATCACTCGCTCGATCAGGTGCTCGCGTTCTACAACGTGCGCGATACCGATCCGGGCAAGATCTATCCGCGCGATGCAAACGGCCGCGTGCTGCAATACGACGACATCCCGCCCGCATACCGCGCGAACGTCGACGTCGCCGACGCGCCGTTCGACCGCAAGCCCGGCGATCGACCGGCGATGACGGAGCAGGATATGCGCGACATCGTCGCGTTTCTGAAGACGCTGACCGACGGGAAGCGCTGACTTTCACGCGAAGCGCGGCGAAAGAAATCGTGGACGATCGATTGAATTCACGATTTCCGTCTCGGCCGGCTAGAGAACCCGGCCGCACGCGACGCGCTTCGCGCCCGCCGCATCGCATTCGCTTTCGCGCGCCGGATCGATCGCGCAACGGGGGCGTCGCCCGCTCGCCGCGCTCCGCGTTCGCGGCTTCCGTTCATCGGCAGTCGACACGCGCAACCTACAAGACTTCCGAGTTGTTCCGCGCTTCGTACGGTTTCTATAACGTACCTACGGTCGCCCGTCCTCGACGCGTCCGTGCATCGCTCCACATCAATAAAACCATGGAGAATTCGACATGACGCAAAAATTCGTCGGTACGCACGTGGTCGGTCCGCGCGAGAAACTGCCGGCCAGCAAGCCGTGGACCAACATGCCGCTGACCGTCAAGGTTCCGTTCCCGGCCGCGTTCGCCGCCAAGCCGATCGTCATCGCGAGTACGTTGCAGGATCCGAAACACACGTCCGCTTACCCCGACACGTTCGCGGTCACCGTGATCAGCGTCACCAACACCGATTTCACGGTCAACATCTGTCGCACCGATTATGTCGGCGCCGACTACACGACGAGCGGCTGGGGGCAGAATCTCCATCTGTCGTACATCGCCGAGACACCCGCCTGACGTGTCATCGCGCGCCGTGCTCGCGCCAAGCGATGCATAGCGCGTCGCCGCGCGGAATTCGGCGGTGCCCGTCGCATGCCCGATGCAACGGGCACCGCCGATCCGCGTCATGGCGCAAAATCATCGCCCGAACAATTGCGTCGGACATCGAAACGTCCATCACGCGCGAGCCGATGCATGGCGCATGACGCAAGACGCATCACGCTCCGCCTTCCCCCCGCCGCGCCAGCACACGAAACGCCGCGACCGAACCCGCGACCGCGATCAGCATCGGAATCAGGAAGTCGTGCCCGACGCGCGTGAACTCGACGATCAGCACCGTCGCGGTGAGCGGCATCTGCATCGACGCGGCGAGAAACGCGCCCGCGCCGACGATTGCGAACGCGCCGACCGGCGTGCCCGGCCACGCGACGCTCCATAGCCCGCCGAGCACGATCGCGAGCAGCGCACCGTTCGCGAGCCCCGGCGTCAGCAGCCCGCCCTCGGCGCCCGCGCGCAGGCTGCTCCACGTGATCGCGACCTTCAGTGCGAGCAGCGTCGCCGCGAAGCCGATCACGAGCTGCCCGTCGAAACCGAGCGCGGCCGGCCCCTTGCCGTTGCCGAGCAGCGCCGGAAATTGCATGGCGAGCGCGCCGACGATCGCGAAATTGACGAGCGCGAGCACCGGCAGCCGGCTGTCCTTCGGCGCGCGCGCACGCGCCTGCGCGGTCAGCCGCGTGAAACCGTACGCGGCGGCGCCGAACAGCGGCCCGCAGACGGCCGACCACACGGACAGCGACGCGTCGACCGCGAGCGGCGCGACCCGGTACTGCTGCGCGTTGCCGAGTCCGATCCATGCGACGAGCGCCGCGATCGCCGATGTCGCGACGGCCGGCACGAGCGCCCGCCAAGCGAACGTACCGAGCAGCACTTCGAGCACGAAGAGCGCGCCGCCGAGCGGCACGTTGTAGACAGCGGCAAGCCCGGCGCCCGCGCCGCACGCGACCATCACGCGCGCGTCGCCGGCAGGCAGCCCGACGCGATGCGCGAGCCATCCGGCCCACATCGCGCCGATCTCGCGCGGCGCGACTTCGCGGCCGAGCGGCGAACCGAGCGCAACGGTGACGATCTGCAGCAGCGCATGCGCTGTCGTGCTGACGGCCGGCATCCGCGGATCGTCGGCGCGCACCGCGCGGCGAATGCTGACGAGCGGCGCGCCGAACCGGTACAGCGCCCACCAGCCGCCCCCCGCGACGACGCCGCAGCCGATCAGCACGAGCATGCGCCGCAGCGGCGGCGCGGCCGTCACGCCCTGCAGGAAGCGCTCATCGCCGACGACTTGCGCGACGTCGTATCCGTACGCGACGTGCTGGATCGCATGCAGCAGCAGCGCGAGCAGCATCCCGCCGAGGCCCGCCCCGACGCCCGTCAGCAGCGTGACGGCTGCGAGCTTGACGAGCGAACCGCGGGCAGTGGCGGGCGCGGCCGGAGTGGAAGGAGCGGAAGGAGCGGAAGGAGTGGAAGGAGTGGAAGGAGCGGACGAAGCCGATGCGATCGGAGTGGACATGAGCGATGACGAATCGAATGAGCGCGCGCGCGTGCATCGACAAGCAAACGCGACGGGAACGAATGGCGCCATCGTATGCGCCGCCGGATCATGAAACAAATGGATTTTTCTGATCCGTCGATGACTTTCACGCATTCATTCCAGCGCGATGCATCGCGGGCGCCTCGCGTCTCGCATGCGACGCGATCTCCCGCACCGCGCCGAAGCGACGCCGCGCTCGATGCGTCGGCACGACGCCACCCCGTGTTTTCCCTGATCGCCGCGCGCTTGACTCCGCGCATCGCATCGACAACACTGCGTGACATCACAAGTGTGATCACGGATCACAGATCAAACCCAAAGGAGTCCGTTTTGGCGCCGCGCATCGTCCCCCCCGCCCTCAAGGCCATCGAACAGGAAACGATGGCCGACAAGGTCTACCGGCAACTCCGCCAGGCGCTGATGAGCGGCCGCTTCGCTCCCGGCCAGGCGCTCAGCCTGCGCAGCGTCGCCGAGGCGGTCGGCTCGTCGACGATGCCGGTCCGCGCCGCGCTCACGCGTCTGCGCGCGGAGCGTGCGCTCGTCGACGGCCCGAACCGCGCGCTCGTTGTGCCGCCGATGACGGTCGAGATGCTGGGCGAGCTGCGCGACGTGCGGATCGCGCTCGAAGGCTGCGTCGCCGAGCGCGCGGCGACGCGGATGACCGACGCGCAGATCGCCGAAGTGCGGCGCATCTGCGAGACGATGAATGCGCACGTCGAAGCCGGCCGAAGCCGCGCGTACCTGCAAAGCAACTTCGCGTTCCACAGCGCGATCTACGCGCACGGCGCGAGCGAGAGCACGCTCGCGATCATCCAGAACCTCTGGATGCGAATCGGCCCGTTCCTGAACATGGTCGCGCTCGACGTCCCGCACATGCGGCGCTCGATGGACGCGCACCGCGCGATCGTCGCGGCGCTCGAGCGCCGCGACGGCGCGGGCGTGCGCGCCGGCATCGCGCTCGACATCGGCGGCGCCGCGCACGATCTCGCCGCGACGCTCGCGGCCGAACGCGAACGGCTCGGGCCGCGCCGGCTCGCGAACGAATAAGCGGCGCAGCCTTCGAGGCAAGCCGCGCGGCGCCCGTCGCGCATCCGGGCCGTCATCGGCGGCGCGGCGAGCGATCGGCGATTGCCGATTGCCGAGGACACCACGGCGACATCACAAAAAAACCACAGACATCACTGGAGACAGACACGCATGGCCGCACTCGATCTGCTGAAGCCGTACGCCGGCTTGCGCGTACTCGTGACGGGCGGCGCGTCCGGCATCGGGCTCGCGATCGCCGACGCATTCGCCGAATGCGGCGGCAAGGTTCACGTCTGCGACGCATCCGAGAAGGCGCTCGCCGCGCTCGCGGACCGCCCGTCGCGCGCCGCGCTCGGCACGACGCTCGCCGACGTCGCCGATCCGGCCGCCGTCGAGCGCGTGTTCGCCGACGTCGTGCAAACGCTCGGCGGGCTCGACGTGCTCGTCAACAACGCCGGCATCGCCGGACCGACGGGCGGCATCGACGAAATCGATCCCGCGCAATGGGAGCAGACGGTCGCGATCAACCTGAACGCGCAGTTCCAGTTCGCGCGGCGCGCCGTGCCGCTGTTGCGCGACGCACCGCACGGCGGCGCGATCCTCGCGCTGTCATCGGTCGCGGGACGCCTGGGCTATGCGTTCCGCACGCCGTACTCGGCGACCAAATGGGCAGTCGTCGGCCTCGTGAAGAGCCTCGCGATCGAACTCGGCCCGCTCGGCATCCGCGTGAACGCGATCCAGCCGGGCATCGTCCGCGGCCCGCGGATGCGCCGCGTGATCGAAGCGCGCGCCGCGCAGTTCGGCATCGACTACGATCAGATGGAAGCGCGCTATCTCGAGAAGATCTCGCTGCGACGAATGACCGACCCGGACGAAATCGCCGCGACGGCGCTGTTTCTTTGCTCGCCGGGCGGCCACGGAATTTCCGGGCAGGCGATTTCCGTGTGCGGCAACGTCGAGGCGCTCTGACGCGCCGTCAACCATCGCCATTCACGGTCGAGCATCGAAAGGAGCCCTAACGTGGCCAGCCCCCGCAAAGTCATCATCACCTGCGCGCCGACGGGCGCGATCCACACGCCGTCGATGTCGCCGCACTTGCCCGTGACGCCGCGCGAGATCGAGGAAGCGGCGGTCGCGGCCGCCGAAGCCGGCGCGGCGATCCTGCACCTGCACGCGCGCGATCCGGCCGACGGCCGGCCGACGCAGGACCCGGCCGTGTTCGCCGAATTCCTGCCGCGCATCAAGGCGCGCACCGGCGCGGTGATCAACATCACGACGGGCGGCAGCCCGCACATGACGGTCGCGGAGCGGCTGCGTCCCGCGCATCATTTCCAGCCCGAGGTCGCGTCGCTGAACATGGGCTCGATGAACTTCGGCCTCTATCCGATGCTCGAGCGGTTCCGCGAATTCAGGCATCCGTGGGAACGCGAGCATCTGGAGAAAAGCCGCGACCTCGTGTTCAAGAACACCTTTGCGGACATCGAGACGATCCTGACGAGCTGCGGCGCGAACGGCACGCGCTTCGAATTCGAGTGCTACGACCTCTCGCACCTGTACAACCTCGCGCACTTCGTCGATCGCGGGCTCGCGAAGCCGCCGTTCTTCATCCAGAGCGTGTTCGGCCTCCTCGGCGGCATCGGCGCGCATCCGGAAGATCTCGCGCACATGCGCCGCACGGCCGACCGCCTGTTCGGCGGCGACTACGTGTGGTCGATCCTCGGCGCGGGCAAGAATCAGATTCCGCTCGCGACGATCGGCGCCGCGCAGGGCGCGAACGTGCGCGTCGGCCTCGAGGATTCGCTGTGGATCGCGCCGGGCAAGCTCGCCGAATCGAGCGCCGCCCAGGTGCACAAGATTCGTCAGGTGCTCGAAGGATTGTCGCTCGAGATCGCGACGCCCGCCGACGCGCGCGCGATGCTCGCGCTCAAGGGCGGCGGCGCGGTCAACTTCTGACGACGCGCCGCCCGATCAATCGACACGCAAGCGCAGAGACGCGGCATCGGCGCAAGCCGATGTCCGGCAGGCCGCCTTTCGCCCCGCTCCCGACGAGCGCCGCCGGCGCGCGACCTGCGCATCTGCCCGTCATCTGAACGCGGAGCGCCGTGCTTGCCGTGCGCTCCGGCTCGTTCCCACCGGAGTCGCACCCATGTCCGCTCACCACGCCGAAGCCCTCTGTCCGCCCGCCGGCGACGCCCGCGCGTCGCTGAACCGCCTGCTGTTCCGCAAGCTGATGCCGCTGCTCATCACCGCATACGTGATCAGCTTCCTCGATCGCACGAACATCGCGTTCGCGAAGCACTCGATGGGCGTCGATCTCGGCATTTCGTCGGCCGCCTACGGTCTCGGCGCGGGACTCTTCTTCGTCACGTACGCACTCTTCGAGATCCCGAGCAATCTGATCATGCATCGCGTCGGCGCGCGGTTCTGGATCACACGAATCATGATCACGTGGGGCGCGCTGTCGGTCGCGATGGCGCTCGTGCGCGGCGAAACGTCGTTCTATGCGATGCGCGTCATGCTCGGCGCCGCCGAAGCCGGGCTCTTTCCCGGCGTGATGCTGTATCTGACCTACTGGTTCGGCCGCGAGGAGCGCGCACGCGCGACCGGCTATTTTCTGCTCGGCGTGTGCATTGCGAACATCGTCGGCGGCCCGCTCGCAGGCGCGCTGCTCGAACTCGACGGCGCGCTCGGGCTGCACGGCTGGCAATGGCTGTTCATGATCGAAGGCATTCCGGCGATCGTGCTCGCGTTCGTCGTGTGGACCCGCCTGCCGGACCGGCCGAGCGACGCGCGCTGGCTCGCGCCCGAAGTCGGCCGCGCGCTCGAACGCACGCTCGCGAGCGAACAGGCGGAGGGCGCGTCCGCGCATGGGACGCATACGTTCGGCATCGCGCTGCGCGATCCGCAGATCTGGCTCGCGATCTTCGTGTATTTCTGCCATCAGTTGACGATTTACACGATGATCTTCTTCCTGCCCGGCATCATCGGCGACTCGGGGCGCTTCACGCCCGTCGTCATCGGCCTGCTGGCCGCGATGCCGTGGATCGCCGCGGCGCTCGGCGCGGCGACGCTGCCGCGCTTCGCGCGCGACTCGTCGCGGTCGCGGCGGATGCTGTGCGCGGGGCTCGTCGTGATGGCGGCGGGACTCGTCTGCGCGGCGTATGCGCAGCCCGCGGCCGCGCTCTTCAGCGTGTGCGTCGCCGCATCGATGTTCTTCGTCGTGCAGTCGATCGTGTTCACGTTCCCCGCGTCGCGGCTGTCCGGCAGCGCACTCGCGGGCGGGCTCGGCCTCGTCAACACGTGCGGCCTGCTCGGCGGCTTCGTCGGTCCGACCGTCGTCGGCACGATCGAGCAAGCGACCGGCAACGCGAAGAACGGCCTCGCGTTCCTCGCGATCGCGCTCGTCGTCGCCGCATTCGCGAGCCTGCGGCTCAGGCACGGGCACGAATGACGGCGCACGGCGGCGGCGGAACGCATACGCCCCGCCGGCCGCCGTGCGTCAGCGTACGGCCGGATAGTCGATGCGCTCGGGCACCCGACGCATGATCACGTCGCCGCCGCGAATCGACAGCAGCGCCTTCGCCTGCCGCAGCAGCACTTCGTAGTCGTCGCTCGCGTCGAGCACGACGAGGTTCGCGGGCCGTCCCGGCTCGATCCCGTAGCGCTCGCCGAGATGCATCGTCCGCGCGCTGTGATCGGTGACGAAATCGAGGCTGCGCGCGAGATCCTGATAGCCCATCATGTGGCAGATATGCAGCCCCGCATCGAGCACGCGCAGGATGTTGCCGTTGCCGAGCGGATACCAAGGATCCCGAATCGAATCCTGGCCGAAGCACACGTTCATCCCCGCACGGTCGAGCTCGGCGACGCGCGTGAGCCCGCGGCGCTTCGGGAACGTGTCGAAACGGCCCTGCAAATGGATGCTCTCGGTCGGACACGAGATGAAGTTGATTTCCGAGCGCTTCAGCAAGCGGAACAGCTTCGAGCAATACGCGTTGTCGTACGAACCCATCGCGGTCGTGTGGCTCGCCGTCACGCGCGCGCCGAGCCCGCGCACGCGCGCTTGCTCGGCGAGCACTTCGAGAAAGCGCGAGTTCGGATCGTCGGTCTCGTCGCAATGCACGTCGACGAGGCAGCCGGTGCGCTCGGCGAGATCCATCAGGAACCGGATCGAGCTCACGCCCTGTTCGCGTGTGTTCTCGAAGTGCGGGATGCCGCCGACGACGTCCGCGCCGATCTCGATCGCCTGCTCCATCAGCCTGCGGCCGCCGTCGAACGATTCGATCCCTTCCTGCGGAAACGCGACGATCTGCAGATCGATCAGCCCGCGCGCCTCGTCCTTCACTTCGAGCATCGCCTTCAGCGCGGCGAGCGTCGGATCGGTGACGTCGACGTGCGTGCGCACGTGTTGAATCCCGTGATCGCGCAGCATCGCAATCGCCGCGTGCGCGCGCGTCTTCGTGTCCTCGTGCGTGATCGTCGCCTTGCGCTGCGACCATCGCTCGATGCCTTCGAACAGCGTGCCGCTCATGTTCCATTCGGGCTCGCCCGCCGTCAGCACCGCGTCGAGATGGATGTGCGGCTCGACGAGCGGCGCAATCACGAGCCGGCCTTCGACGTCGATCTCGTCCGCGCCCTGCGCGGCGACGCGCGCCGTCTGCGGCGTGACACTCGCGATCGCGCCGCCGTCGAGCGCGATGCTGAAAAGACCGCTGCGCTTGCGCAGCGTCGCGTTGATGAGCTTCATCAGAACTCCTGTCGTTGCGTGTCCGACATCCGCCACGCGAGCAGCGCGACGGACGCGTTCAACCGAAAATACGGATCGGCAAGCGATTGCCCCGACTGCGTCTCGATCCTGCGCAGCCGGTGATTGAGCGTGTTGCGATGGATCGCCAATTGCTCGGCCGCCTTGATCGCATTGCCGTTTTCCTGAAGCAGCGCCTCGAGCGTCTCGATCAGCATCGTCGGGTGCTTGCGGTTGCTGTCGAGCAGATTACCGAGCGTTTCCTTCACGAAGCTGTCGATCAGCGTCGGATCGGGAATCGCCGCAAGCAGCTTCAGCACGCCGAGCTCGCTGTAATCGCACAGGCCCTGGCCCGGCCGCATCCCTTCGGCGACGCCGAGCGCCTGCCGCGCCTCGGCGAGCCCGCGGCAGTAATGGCGTGCGGCGCCGACCGTCGACGAAATCCCGATGAACAGCGCGAGCGGGCCGATTTGCCGGCTCAGCGCGTCGCGCAGCGCGCCGAGCGCGAGCTTGCTCTTCCGAAAGCGCGGATCGTCGCACGGCAGCAGCAGCACGAACAGTTCGCCCTGCTCGACGACGGGCAGCGCGCTGTCCTCGTCTCGCAGCCAGTCGTCGAGACCGCGCTGGACCGTGCGCCGCGCATCCTGCAGCAGCGCCTCGGCCGCGGCCGGATCGCGGTCGTCGAAGAGCGCGGGCACGCCCGCGAGCCTGAGCGCGACGACGCGGCGCGGCCGGTCGAGCGCGAGCTGCAGATTGCGCGCGCGATGGGCCGCGATGTCGATGCTCGGGTAATCGCCCGTCAGCAGCTGGTTGACGATGTCGCGCTGCGAGCGCAGCGTATTCTCATGCCGCACGAGCGCCGTGCCGATCAGCTGCGTGACGATCACCATCTTCAGCAGATACGGCTGCTCGATCAGCGGAATCTCGAACTGCTCGGCAAGCGCGACGACCGAGTCGGGAATGCGGCGGATGAACGCCTCGCCCGTCAGGATCACCATCCCGGCGATGCCGCTCTTCGCGCCTTCGCGGATCAATTGCAGCAGGTTCGCCTCGTCGCGCGGATGATTGATCCCGGTGACGAACACGAGCTCGCCGCCCATCACCCAGTCGGCGATGCCTTCGTTCTCGGCGACGTAGTACCAGCGCACCGGCCGCTGCACGCCGCGCTCGCCCGCGCGCAGCTCGAGCTCTTCGAGGCCGGGCAGTTGCAGGATCTCGCTGACGGTCAGACTCATCGCTTCACTCCCCCTGGATCGACGGCGCACGCGCGATGCGGCTCGCAACCTGCACGAACACGATGTAGCAGAGCGACGATGCGGCAATGCCGACGAGCGGCGCGATCCACGGCGACGCATACGCGAGCGCCGCGCCGATCGCATACGCGGCGAGCCCCGCGACGTTCAAGCGCGGCAGCGGCGCGGTCGCGATCGCCGGATAGCGGCCGCGGTGGCGATACCAGAAGTCCGCGAGGATCACGCCGCCGACGGGCGGGATGATCGAGCCGAGCAGGATCAGGAACGGAATCAACAGTTCGTACATGCCGCCGATCGCGAGCACGATGCCGACCGCCGCGCCGACGAGCGTCAGCGTGCGGCGACGCTCGGTGCGCAGCAGATGGCACGCGGCCGCCGACACGTTGTAGATCGTCGGCCCCTGGATCGTCCACAGGTTCATGCAGAGCATCACGACGGCCGCGATCGACAGCCCTTGCAGCATCATCACTTCGACGATGTCCGGCTGCTGATAGACGATCGCGCAATACGCGCCCGCGACGATCATCAGGCCGTTGCCGACGAAAAAGCCGATCATGCTCGCGGCGACGGCCGCGCGGCCGCTCTTCGCGAGCCGCGTCCAGTTGGTCGCCTGCGTCGCGCCGCTCGCGAACGTGCCGAACACCATCGTGACCGCGGCGGCGAAGCTCATCGGCTGCGTCGGCACGATCTTCGCGAGGCCGGGCCAGCCGCCGACATCGCGCGTCGCGATCCACATCGACACGACGAGCAGCACGAACATCAGCGGCACCGACACGCGCGACAGCGCGTCCATCCCGCGATAGCCGACGATCGCGGTGATCGAGAAGCCGAATCCGAACAGCACCATCAGCGGCGTCGTGACCGACGCGGGCCAGCTGAGCAGCTTGACGAGCACGATTGCGACGGTCGCGGTGCCCCATGCGTACCAGCCGAGCTCGGCAAAGCCGAGCAGGAAATCGGACAGCTTGCTGCCGACCTCGCCGAAGCAGAAGCGCCCCATCAGCACCGAGTTCAGACCGCTGCGCGACGCGACGAACGCGAGCGCCGCCGCGTAGACGGCGAGCAGCAGGTTGCCGACGACCGCGACCCACAGCATGTCGACGACGCTAAACGCGACGCCGATCTTGCCGCCCGCGAACATCGTGCCCGTGAAAAACGTGAAGCTGAGCAGCACCATCGTGATCGACATCACGCCTTTGCGCTCGTGTGCCGGCACTTCGCTCAATGAGAATTCACCCCGTGTCGCCATCGTTTATTGGTCTCCAGCATTCCAGCGTGAACGGATGATGCACGGTCAATAAAGCCGTCGCATCCCGATTCGGACAATCGATACCGAAATCGAACTCGAATATTGCAAAGCGGACAATCTTCGTCATTCACCTTGCACAGGCACGTGCATCATGCCGCCGCCCGGCCGCCATTCTACTGTGCAAATCGCTCAACGCGATAATGCGATTAAAGAGGGGTAATTCATCGGGCCCAAACCGATTCATCTCCATATTGAAAAAATGGCCGATTATGTTTGGATTTTGGCGGCCCCATTCCGGCGCAATCGGTTAGGAGGCGCTTGCTGAAAAGTTCGCTGAAGAAAAGGGGACGGTGGCGAGGGGCGAACGCGCGGCGCCGCTGCGCGGGCCGATTGCGCCGCGCGACGGAAATCGACGTGAAGATGATGGACATCGTCGCGTTCACGCGGCGACGCAACGGCGTCACGGTGTCACGGTGTCTCGGTGTCTCGGTGTCTCGGTGTCTCGGCGTCTCGGCGTCTCGGCGTCTCGGCGTCTCGGCGTCTCGGCGTCTCGGCGTCTCGGCGTCTCGGCATGATGACGTGACGGTGTGACGCGGGATAGACGGAACGACGCACTGTGCGAACTGCACGCCGCATCGTCACGCCGTTTTCACTTCCAGCCTTCGAGCGTCAGCCCGCTGCCCTGCTCGGCTTCTTCGAGCGAAACGCGGCGCACCGTCTGAACGTCCAGACATGCCGCTCAGGATCGCACGCACGGTACGTGCGGTCGCCGTAGAACTGATCGGCGGGCGCCTGCAGGATGACGGCGCCCGCCGCGCGGGCCCGCTCGCAATGCGCGTCGATGTCGGACTCGAGCTGCACGTGCACGCATTGCGTATTCTTGCCGTCGAGCAACGACGCGCTGACGGCGAAGTCGCTCCATCCGCCAGTGCCGATCATCACGACGCCGTCGCCGAACGACATCTCGGCGTGCGCGACGCGTCCCTGCGCATCGCCGACGACCAGGCTGCGCGTGAAGCCGAATGCGCGCTCGAGCCACTCGAGCGCGACGCGCGGATCGCGGCAGAACACCGCACTGCTGAACGACGGACGACGGAACGTGGCATGCATTTGAACAGCGCCGTCGGCGTTGACGGGAAATCACTTTCGTCAACGCCACACGCCGTATCAAGCCATAGATTCGGGCTCCGTCGCTCGGCTGCGCGCGCCGCGGCGCGGCGCCGGAATCGTTAGAAGCGCGTACGAAGACCGACTGCCGCGACGACCTGATTCCCCGTCGACGACGCGCCGCCCGCGGTGTTGATCATCGCGACGTAGTTGCGTCCCGATGCATGCTGGTACATCCCTTCGAGATACACGTCGGTGCGCAGCGACAAACGGTACACGGCCTGCAGATCGACCTGATGCCATTTCGGATCGGAACCGTACTTGACGGTGTCGTCGACGTGGCCGTCCGTATACGTGTACGCGGCGCCGACGCTGAACGCGGGCGTCACCTGATACTTTCCGTTCAACTCATAGTTGTCGAAGCGAACCGTGCCGCCCGTCGAGCCGAACGACGCGGTGTTCTCGTATTCGGCGCGCGTGTATACGAAGCCGACCGTCGCCGGGCCGAACGCGTAGTTGACGCCGCCGCCGTACGAGCGCATCCGGTCCGCGCCGAGCGAGAAGCCGCCCTTGCCGTTCGCCGCCGATTCGACGATGTCGACCGCGCCCGGGCTGCTCGCCGTCGTGCCCTTCGAGCCGATGATCTGCAAGTAGCCGGCCGCGACGTTCAGCGGGCCGCGCGTATAGCTTGCACCGAAGCTGTATGCGCGGTTCGTCGCGAAATCGGTGCTGTTCGACATCGCGTACATGCCGCCGAACTTGAAGCCCGCGGACGTGTTGCTCGTGTACTTCAGCGCGTTGTTGATCCGCAGCGAGTGGTTCAGGTTGTCGTTGTCGAACGGATGCGCGAAGCTCGCGTCGCCGAACGTGCCCGCCGTCGCCGACAGCGGCGCGACGAAATCGACGAGCGAATCGTATTGCCGGCCGATCGTCAGGGTGCCGAAACGATTGTCCGACAGCCCGACGTACGCGAAGCGGCCGAACAGCCGGCCGTCCTGGCCGAGCTTGCCGTTTTCGTCGTTGAAGCCGTTCTCCAGCACGAACAGCGCCTTCAGGCCGCCGCCGAGATTCTCGGTGCCGCGCACGCCGAAGCGGCTGCCGTTGACGGCGCCCGTCGTCGCCTGCACGAGGCCGCCGTGCGCGTTGCCGCGCGCGACGTTGTTCGTATACATGATCCCCGCGTCGATCAGCCCGTACAGCGTGACCGAGCTCTGTGCGTGTGCGGCCGTCGCGGCCAGGACCCCTGCGGTCGCACATGCAAACCGGATGTTTTTCACAACGAAACTCCTTGTTGATGGGAATGAAACGACTCGATCCGACGACGATCGAGTGTAGGGATTCGCCCGTCCCGGATCAGCGGCCCGGCGCGCAGCGCTTCTTTGCGCAGGCCGGAACGAACGGACACATTTCCGTCACGAAACCGCACCCCGATTGGCTGCGTGACGCGCCCTCCCGTTTTTCAGTGTTGTGCGATCTGGAAGGCTGCATACCGGCGCCGCCGGTTTTTCCGCGCGCGGCCGCTGCGTAGACTTTGCTTCGTCAGTTCGGATCGTCTGTCGCGAACTGCATCGAATCGATTCACACTGGAGGTCATCTTGAAATCGATCGTCGTCACCGCTGCCGCCGCATTCGTGCTCGCCGCACCGGTCGTCTCGTTTGCCCAATCGTCGAACGGCTCGCTCACGCGCGCGCAAGTCATTCAGGAGCTCGCCGATCTGGAATCGGTCGGCTATCAGCCGTCGCGCGGCAACGAGACGACCTATCCGGACGACATCCAGGCCGCGCAGCGCCGTCTCGACGCGAAGCGCGCCGCCGCGCGCAAGGCTGCAGAGGCCGCGTATGGGCCGGCCGCCGCGGGCGCCGCGCAGGCCGGCAAGCCTGCGGCGAACGCGCAATAAGCGAGCATCGCTCGGGGGGCGTCGGGCAAGGAGACATCGCGGATGAAGAGGCGATGCGCGATGCATCGTCTGTTTGCTGTTTGCTGTTTGCTGTTTGCTGTTTGCTGTTTGCTGTTTGCTGTTTGCTGTTTGCTGTTTGCCGCTTTGCCGCTTCATCCTTTCGCTGCCTCGCCGTTGCATTGCGCAACCGGTCCACCCGCACATCGTTTCATTGGCTGGCCAACGACGACGCGATGACAACGCGAACATGCAGCGAATCCAACCCGCCTTCAGCCGCGACACGCAATGCGCAACGCCCCACTCGCAACACGCCAAGCCCGCAGGCGACACGACACGCAACGCGCCGCCGTCCATCCAGAACGCCGACGGCAGCGCATCGTCCCGACACGGAAAGTTCGATCAATGACTGAGCGCGTGCGCCGATTCGAGCCCGACGTCGAGCGCCACGGCGATCGCGCTTTGCGTCGCGTCGGACGCCTCGGCGCCGATCGCCGACAGCATCGCTTCGTCGCGCGCGATCATCTTCGGCATGTGGCAGCGCAGCGCGTCGACCCAGGTCCGCACCTTCGCGTCGATGAAACGGCGCGACGGATAAAGCGCATAGACGTTCATCTTCTGCAGCCGATGCGCAGGCAGCACGCGCACGAGATTGCCGCAGCGAAGGTCTTCGATCGCCGCGTACAGCGGCAGCATGCCGATGCCGATCCCCGCGCGGATCGCGACCGCGAGCGATTCGGCGGTATTGGTCTGCACCGGGCCGTCGACCTTGATCTCCTCGGTGCCGTTCGGCCCTTCGAGCAGCCATTCGTGCGTCGGGAACGCGGGCGTGCGCAGCGTCAGGCACGCGTGCCGCGCGAGATCGCGTGGGGCGCGCGGCGCGCCGTGCGCGCGCAAATACGCGGGCGTCGCGCACAGGATGCTGAACGTCGAGCCGAGCAGATGCGACACGAGCTCGGAATCGGGCAGCGACGACGCGGTCACGACCGCCATGTCGCTCGAGCCGTCGAACAGGTCCGGCATCCGCTGCGACAGCGTGAGCTCGATCGACACGTCCGGATGCTGGCCGCGGTATGCGGTCAGCGCGGGCAATACGTAATGCTGGCCGATGCTCGCGAAGCTGTGCATCCGCAGCACGCCGGCGGGTCGCTCGTGCGCGCAGCTCGCTTCTTCTTCCGCCTGATCGACGTCCGCGAGAATCTGCCGGCAACGCAGCAGATAGCGCTCGCCGGCGGGCGTCAACGCGAGACGCCGCGTCGAGCGGTTCATCAGGCGCGTGCGCAGCCGGGCCTCGAGCTCGGACACCGCGCGCGACATCGCGCCCGTCGTCGAATTCAGCGATTGCGCGGCCGCCGTGAAGCTGCCTGCCTCCACCACGCGAGCGAACACCCGCATGTTCTGTAACGTATCCATTCGTGTCCGAAACAATTCGAAGAGTCGATATTGTCCTCCAGCGGGACACGCGCATTGTTGCCGCCACGGCAACTAAGGTTTCCCCGCGGTTGCGTTAATACGCGGGCGCGCGGCTCCTACAATCGGCGCCTCTCCGGTCGGGACTGGCATCGTCGCGCAGGCCGGAGGCCCTCGATATGCGTCCGCCAGAAGCACTGCCACAAACCATGAAGCACGAGTCCGCGCTACAGCGAATCCTCATCGACCCGCAACGATGGCAGGAGCGGCTGCGAAGCGTCGGCAGGCTCGCGCGCGATTGGGCGGGCCGCGACGGCCTCGTCTGGCTGCATCTCGCGAAGACGGTCACGGCGGCATTGCTCGCGATGGGCATCGCGATGCTGCTCGACCTGTCGCAGCCGCGAATCGCGATGACGACCGTGTTCGTGCTGATGCAGCCGATGAGCGGGATGGTGTTCGCGAAGAGCTTCTATCGCATCGTCGGCACGGGCGTCGGGCTCGCCGCCGCGCTCGCGCTGGGCGGCCTGTTCGCGCAGCAGCCGGAGCTCTACATGGCGGGCATCACGCTGTGGGTCGCGGGCTGCATCGCGGCCGCCGTGCGCAACCGGCACTTCCGCTGGTACGGCTATGTGCTCGCCGGCTACACCGCCGCGCTGATCGGCCTGCCCGCGGTGATGGCGCCGAACACGCTGTTCCTGTCCGCGCTCACGCGCGCGGCCGAAGTCGCGGTCGGCATCTTCTGCTCGGGCGCGGTCAGCGCGCTCGTGTTTCCCGTCAGCTCGAGCGACGCACTGATGCGCTCGCTGAACGCGCGGCACGCCGATTTCGTCGCGTTCGCCGCGAGCACGCTGGCCGGCTCGGTCGAGCGCAGCGATTTCGAGCGGCGCTTCGCCGATTTCGTCGACGGCATCGTCGGCTTCGAGGCGACGCGCGCATTCGCGTCGTTCGAGGATCCGCACATCCGCGCGCGCAGCCGGCGGCTCGCGAGACTGAACAGCGAGTTCATGAACGCGTGCGCACGGCTGCATGCATTCCATCAGTTGCTCAGGCGGCTGCGCGCGAACCGTGCGGTCGAAGTGCTCGCGGCGATCGCCCCGCACGTCGATGCGCTGCCGGCCGTGCTGTCCGCGCTGCGTGACGATCTCGCGCGGCAGCGCGCGGCGCAAGCGAGCGCGCCCGCGCCGGCGCTCGTCGAGCTGAGCGCGTATCTCGCCGCGCTGCCGAAGCGCGCGCGCGCGTCGCGGCGCGCGGTCGAGACGCTCGCGCCCGCCTGCGTGCTCGACTTCGACACCGCGATCGAGCTGCTCTACCGCTTCATCGACGATTTCCTCGACTATGCGCAGACGCATGCGTCGCTCGCGCTCGACAGTCACGTGCTCGAGCGCTCGGTCACGCGCTACGCGGTGAAGACCAACCGCTACTTCGTCGGCTTCACGTTCCTGCGCACGCTCGCCGCGATGGGCGCGATGAGCGCGTTCTGGCTCGCATCCGAATGGTCGAGCGGCGGGCTCGCCGTGATCGGCACCGCGATCGCGTGCGCGCTCAGCTCGAGCGCGCCGCGCGCGAGCCGCTTCGTCGCGCAGATGGCCGCGGGCGCGGCGCTCGCGACGATCGCGGGCTATCTGTACATCTGCCACGTGTATCCGAACATCGACGGCTTTCCGCTGCTGTGCGCGGCGCTCGCCCCCACGCTCGCGGCGGGCGCGTATCTCGCGACGCGCCCCGGCAAGTCCGGCTACGGGATCGGCTTCGTCGTGTTCTTCTGCCTGCTCGCGGGGCCCGACAACGTGATCGCCTACGCACCCGACGCGCTGATGAACAACGGGCTTGCGCTCGTCGTGTCGATGCTCGCCGCGTCGCTCGCGTTCGCGGTGATCTTCCCCGCCGAGATGCCGTGGCTCACCGGCCGGATCACGCGCGACTTGCGCCGCCAGGTCGCGCTCGCGTGCGACGGCCCGCTGCAAGGCCTCGACCAGCGCTTCCAGTCGAGCTCACACGATCTGATGTCGCAGTTGCGCAACCTGCTGATGAAGCGCTCGCGACGACATCGCGACGCGCTGCACTGGATGCTCGCGACGCTCGAAGTCGGCCACGCGGTGATCGACCTGCGCCGCGAGATGCAGTCGTTCACGGCCGCGCAGCCTGCGCAGGCGCTGCGCTGGACCGTGCTAATCGATGCGGTGCGCGAGGCGCTGCCGCCGCTGTTCGAGACGCCCGACGCGCATCGGCTCGCGCGCGCGCTGAAGTCGGCCAATCTCGCGATCCGCGCGGTCCAGCACACGCAGCACCTGTGGTACGCGGTGCCCGACGAGCGCCGGCAGATGCAGCGCATCGTGAGCTGCCTGCACTTCATCCGCTGCGCGCTGATCGACCAGGACGCGCCGTTCAATCGCGGCGCGCGCGCCCGCGAGCGCGCAAGGCGCGGCTGACGCACCGAACGATCGTTGTGCGAAATGGAAAGAAGCTCCCCAGGCCGGCCGATTAATCCAATCCGATCGGAGTCATATAGTTTCATCACCGTCACGCAAGACGGAAAACCTCAAGGAGAAATTCAAATGAAGTCGCTGCAAATGGCCGTTGTCGCGCTGTCGCTGTCCGTCGTCATGGCCGCTGCTCACGCGCAAACCGCCGCCGCCGACGCGCTCCGGCAACCGGCGAACCGCACCGAAGCCGTGCAATCCGCAGGCCGCGTCCCCGCCGCCCATCAAGACCGCAAAGACCCGAACGAATGCGTCGGCCCGGTCAGCTTCTGCAACATCTACTTCGGCAGCTGAGCGTCGTGCGAGCCGCGCTCCCGCCCGCACGGAAAGCTCGCGAAGCGCTTTCCGTTTCATGACTTCAAGCTGTCAAATTCCTTTGCGAGACTGCGCGCTCGATTCACCGCCCGCGCAACGTTCCGACGAGCGGCGGTGCCTTCAAGCCGATCAGCCTTCGCGCCTCCGTGTCGATGAAACATCGTCTCTCCCGCCTTCTCGCTCCAGCCCTGCTGTGCGCCGCGCTCGCCGCTTGCGGCGCCGATGACGCGAACGACGACGGCTCGCCGCCGTCCGCGCAGCCGAACCCGACGCCCGACGCACCCGCGTCGACGCCGTCCCCGGCACCGGCGACACCCACCTACTATCAGACGAAGACGCCTTATCGTCCGCAGCAGGACGCATCGACCTACGAAGCGCCGCCTGCGGGCTACGTGCCCGTCTATACGGAGATGGTCGCGCGCCACGGCTCGCGCGGGCTGTCCGGCTTCAAGTACGACGGCGCGATTTACGACATGCTGCAGAAGGCCGACGCCGACGGCGCACTGACGCCGCTCGGCCAGCAATTGAAGGCCGACACGTTCACGATGATGAAGGCGAACGCGCTGCTCGGCTACGGCGTCGCGGGCATCTCGACGCCCGGCTACGGCAATCTCACGCAAGCCGGCATCCGCGAGCATCAGCAGCGCGCCGCGCGGCTGCTGCAGCGGCTGCCCGCGCTGTTCGACACGGTTGCGGGCACGGCGGCCGGCCGCGCGCCGCGCAGGATCGTCGTCGTCAATTCCGGCCAGGATCGCGCAGTCGACAGCTCGACGTACTTCTCCGGCGCGCTCGTCGCCGCGCGCCCCGCGCTCGCGCAGTCGATCACGCTGCCGCCCGCACCGGCCGGCTACCCGCAAGGCGCGCCCGTCGCGCAAGCCGCCGGCGTCAACCGCTTTCTCCTGTACTTCCACTCGCTGAAGCCCGCGACCGATCTCGTCACGTCGACGACCGATCCGTATTACGCGACCTATCGCGACAGCATCGCGTATCAGGCATATGGGAGCGATCCCGTCGTCGCCGCGAAGCTCGATGCGATCGCGCAGTCGCCGCAGACGGCACAGGTCGCGCAGACGGTACTCGCCGGCCTCGTGACACCCGGGTTCGTCGCGAAGCTCGGCACGACGGGCTACACGTTCTCGAACACGGGCGCCTATACGTTCGCGTCGGCGGACGGCAAGTTCGGCAACACGATCAAGGGCGACGGCAAGACGAAGATCAAGTCGGCCGCCGACGCCGCGAACGTGCTGTACAACCTGCTGCAGGTCGCGCCCGCGATGACGGCCGAGACAGGCGGCGTCGCGATGGAGCGCTACATCGCCGCGCCGCAGGCCGAGTACCTCGCCTATCTTCAGGACGCCGAGGATTTCTACGAGAAAGGCCCGGGCATCGCCGAAGCGAATCCGGTCACGTACCGGATGGCGCAGGGGCTCGTCGACGACTTCTTCAACGAGATCGACGCGATCGCGCGCGGCGACCTGACGAACGCGGCGAAGCTGCGCTTCACGCATGCCGAAGCCGTGATTCCGTTCGCGTCGATCCTGAAGCTCAAGAACGTGTTCGCGCCCGTGCCGCAGGCGCAGACCTACACGTACGCGAGCAACCCGTGGCGCGGCGAGACGGTGTCGCCGATGGCCGCGAACCTGCAGTGGGACGTTTACGGCAATGGTTCACGGCTCATCGTGAAGATGCTGTACAACGAGCGCGAGACCGATTTCCAGGCCGCATGCGACGACGCGCGCATCGCGCCCGGCAGCCGCTTCTACGACTACGCGGGCCTGAAGCGCTGCCACGGTTACAACTGAGCGTCGCCCGTGCGCGGCCGCCACCCGGTCTCGCGCATCGCATCGACGAGCCGCGCCGCACCGAGCGCGTCGACGCGCACGCCGCGCGCCGCAAGATCGGCCGCCGCGACGAGCGCGTTGACGATCGCCTCCTCGACCGCTTCCGCCGCCGCGTCGAACAACGCCGAGATGTGCGCGTCGGCGACCATCCGCACGCCGACCGTCGTCGGGCCCGAGCGCCCGTAGCTCGCGACCGGCAGGCCGGCGTTGCCGGTCGCGAACGCGACGAAGATGTCGCCGCTCGAGTTGTCCGTGCCGCCGCCGACGCGCGCAAGGCCGACGCTCGCGCGCTGCGCGAGCCGCGTGCATTGATGCGGCAGCAGCGGCGCATCGGTCGCGAGCGTCACGACGATCGAGCCCATTCCGGGCTCGCCCGCCGCGGCAGGCTCGCTGAACGGCGAATGCGCGTCGCGCAGCACTTCGCCGACCGGGTAGCCCGCGACGCGCAGCGCGGCGCGCTGCCCGTAATTCGCCTGCACGAGCGCGCCGACCGTCCAGCCGCCTGCCGCATCCGCGACGACGCGCGACGCGGTGCCGATGCCGCCCTTGAACTCGTGGCAGATCATCCCGGTGCCGCCGCCGACGCAGCCCTCCTCGACGGGCCCCGAATGCGCGACGGCGAGCGCCTGCGCAACATGTTCGGCTCGCACGTGCTGCCCCCATATGTCGTTCAGGAGTCCGTCGAAGGTCTCCATCACGACCGGCATGCACCAGTACACATGCTCGCGATCGCGCGCGCCGCCCTGCGCGCGCTCGATCGCGATCAGCGCGTCGCGCACGACGCCGACGCCATGCGTGTTCGTATAAGCGATCGGCGTCGTCAGGAGCCCCGCCTCGCGGATCCATTCGAGCCCGGTCGCATCGCCGTTGCCGTTCAGCACGTGAACGCCCGCGAAGCACGGCTCGTCGCGCGCGCGGCCGGCGCGCGGCTCGATCACCGTCACGCCCGTGTGCGCCGACTCGTCGCCCGCATCGACGTGCAGCGTGTGATGCCCGACCCGCACGCCGGCGACGTCGGTAATCGCGTTGAAGCGTCCCGGCTTGCCGCGGCCGATGCGGATGCCCAGATCTCGTGTGCGCATGCTGATGGTCCTCTCTCAGTTCGTTGGTCAGAGTTCGCGGAACGCCGTGCTGCGGCGCGCCCAGAGCGCGTAGGTCGCGAGCGAGACGACGGCGAGTCCGGCGATGATGTACAGGTCGGTCGACTTCGTCGCGGCGGCCATCGTCGTATACAGCGTATACCCGGCGCCCACGATCGCGACGACGGGCGGCAGCGGCCACCACGGCATCCGGTAATGATGATCGACGTCGCGCCGCATCACGCGGCTCGCGAGCGCCGCGACGCCGACGGCGAGATAGATGAGCAGCAGCAGATCGACGGTGAACGCAGTCAGCTCGTCGAGGCTCGACACGAACACGAGGAGCGTCGACGGCACCGCGAGCGTCAGCGTCGCGATCCACGGCGACTCGAAGCGCGGATGGATGCGCGTGAACGCGCCGTTGCACGAGCGCGCCCACAACGCGTGGCGTCCGCTGCTGTACAGGAAACGCCCGACCATGATGACGATCGCGATGATCGCGTTGAACACCGACAGGAAGATGCCGCCGCTCACGACGCGCGACACGCCCGGATTGCTGAGCGCGCCGACGACATAGCCGATCGGATCGGCGCTCTTCGCGAGCTCGACGAACGACGGCGCGCCGAGCACGATCGCGGTCAGCGGCACGAGTTCGACGACGAGGATCACCGCGAGCGAGCAGATCACGGCCTTCGCGATGTCGCGGTTGCCGCCTTCGAGATCCTCGGCGAGAAACACCGCCGCGCCGAAGCCGTTGTAGCAGAAGATCGCCGTGCCGACGGCCGGCATGATCGCGGCGAGCGTCGCGGGCACGAGCGCGGCGCCGTTCACGACGACCGGATGCACGAGCGCGAGCGCCGACCGATGCGGCTCGGAGAAGCCGAGATACGCGATCAACGCGAGCACGAGGATCTCGATCACGAGGAACGCGCCGGTGATCCACGCATTGGTCCGAATATTCAGGATTCCGAGAATATAACTCGCGAGCACGATCGCGAGCGCAACCGACTGATTGCCGAAATGCGTGCCGAGCGCGGCGTTCAGGTAAGGCGCGGCGCCGCTCGCGAGCACGGCCGGAATGAACACGTTGACGGCGAGCACCGCGACGAACGTCAGATAGCCGGGCAGCGCGCCGAACACGCGCTTGACCATCACATACTCGCCGCCCGCGCTGCGGTGCGCGGCGCTCAGTTCTGCGTAGCAAAGCGCGAACGCGAATGCGAGCAGCCCGCCCAGCACGAACGACATCACCGCGCCGCTGCCCGCCTGCTGGATCGCGAACGGCGCGATCACGAAGATCGAGCTCGCGGGCGTCACGCCCGACACCGTGATCATCACGACGTCGCGCACGCTGAGCGACCGCACGAGCGCATCCGGTGCGCGCACTTCAGCCGGCGCGGCGGACGCCACGCTCGAAGACTCCGATATCATCGCCATCTTGCACTCCTTTGCCGCGGGATTTTTGAACGCCCATACTCGGGCCACGCATGGGGCGCAGTCTAGGAAGCCAAATTGCGCGCCGCCATTCCCCCTTGGGGTTACGCCAAATCGGGTCGCACATGGACCGACTGTTCAGCGAAGTAGCGATGCATCAAGCGTTCGGACGCGCGCTCGATCACCTCGGCGAGCCGCGTTTCTGGCGCTTTCTGATTCTGTTTCTCAACGAGATCGTGCCGTTCGACAACGCGCTCGCGACCGCGCTCGGCCGCGACGGCGTGCCCGTCGTGCTCGACGAATACGACACGGGCGGCGCGAGCGGGCCGTCGCCCGTGCCGCTGTATCTCGACGGACTCTATCTGCTCGATCCGTTCCTGCAGGCCGCGCACGACGGCCTCGCGGACGGCTGCTATCGGCTCGAGGAAATCGCGCCCGACCTGTTCAGGCAAAGCGAGTATTTCCTCAGCTATTTCCGCGACGCGGTCGGCGAGGACGAGTTGCAGATCATCGTGCGCACGCGGCCCGACGAGACGCTGTCGCTGTCGCTCGGCGCGCACACGCGCTTCGGCACCGACGCGATCGGCCGGATCGCCACGTGTGCGCCGTGGCTTTTCGCGGCGATCCGCCAGCAGCGCAAGCTGCAAGGCGACGCGGCGCGCGGCCGCGCCGACGACGATCTCGCCGCACGCGTCGAGCGCGCGCTCGCGAGCTTCGGCGCGCAGTTGCTGACCGAGCGCGAGATGGCGATCGCGCGGCTCGTGCTGCGCGGCAACTCGTCGAAGGCGATCGCCGAGCGGCTCGCGATCTCGCCCGAAACCGTCAAGGTGCATCGGCGGCACTTGTATTCGAAGCTCGGGATTTCGTCGCAGCCGGAGCTGTTCTCGCTGTTCCTGCAGGCGCTCGGGCACGACGTTCCGCGTTGATGCGACGGTGCGCGCGAGCCGCGCGACCGGCGGTTTTCCCGGCCGCGCGCGCGACGATCGCCTTTCCTCCCACCGGAAAACCGCCTATGGTTTGAAAGGGCTCGGAACGCATGCGGCACGGCCGCGACGCAATAGCGCCGTCGCGTCGGTGCCGCCCGTGCGTTCGCCGCGCCCGCCAGGACAAGGAGACAGCCATGAGAACCGCTTATGTCGCTTACGCGCTCGTGCTCGGGTTCGCGCCGGTCGCCGCGCTCGCCGATGCGCCCGCGATGCCGAGCGGCGGTATGCTGGTCGCCGCCAACGGCATGACGCTTTACACGTTCGACAAGGACGCCCCGAACTCGGGCAAGAGCATGTGCAACGGCCCGTGCACGACGAACTGGCCGCCGTACAAGGCGAGCGCGACCGATCAGCCGACGGGCGGCTACACGATCATCAAGCGCGACGACGGCACGCTGCAATGGGCGTACCAGGGCAAGCCGCTCTATTTCTTCGCGAAGGACGCCGCGAAAGGCGACATGAAAGGCGACGGCTTCAAGGACGTCTGGCACGCGGTGAAGGAATAGGCGCGCCGAGGGGGCGACGCGGCGAGATGATGTAAGCGACGCGGCGCGATACTTGCGCGTTCCTGCAACTATCCCGGTCGACGATGTCGCACAGCGCCGCTACGACGCAAGTCACAAGTCACAAGTCACAAGTCACAAGTCGCAGTTCGCAGTTCGCAGTTCGCAGTTCGCAGTTCGCAGTTCGCAGTTCGCAGGTCAAGGCTCGCATGTCGCCGCTATCGCGTGGCGCGCAAGCGCATCGATGCGCGACGATCGGCCGTCTTCCGCCCGGACGCCGATGCCATGACGGCATTCGATGCGCACGCGATATCGCACCGCGACGCACCGCAAGCGTATCCGCGCATCGGAAAACCGCAACCGCGCCGCCGAAGCGCGTCGCAACGCGACGCGCTTCGGCGCGGCCCATCATCTACGCGCTCATTGAGCCGGCAGATACGTCAACGGATCGACCGCCACGCCCTTGCGGCGAATCTCGAAATGCAACATCACGCGATCCGCGTCGCTGTTGCCCATCTCCGCGATTTTCTGGCCCTTCGCGACCTTGTCGCCTTCCTTGACCAACAGCGCGCGATTGTGCGCATACGCGGAGAGATATACGTCGTCGTGCTTGATGATCACGAAGTTGCCGTAACCGCGCAGGCTGTTGCCCGCATACGCGACGACGCCCTCCGCCGCGGCCTTCACCGGCTCGCCGTCGGCGCCGCCGATATTGATGCCCGGGTGCTTCGCGTCATCGGGGGCTTTCAGGATCGGGCCGCGCACCGGCCAGGCGAAGCTCGGCGCCACGGCTTCCGACGCGGCGGATGCCGCCGGAAGTTGCGCCGTCGTGCGCTTCGCATCCGAACGGTGCGAGACGGGCGTCGAGTTCGGCTGCGAAGCGCAGGCGGCCAGCACCGCGACAGCGGCCGCGCAGGCGGCGGTGCGCAGCGCAAACGTGAACGACTGCTCCGAGAGATTGGTTGGCTTCGTGAACGACATCATCGGTATCGACTTCTCTATTGCAATTGATCAAGGCGCGTCGCGCGAAGAACAGCGCCTCGCGCAACGCCGAAAAGAGATACCACGCACCCTTCATTCAATACATTTTCCTTACGCATACTTACATCGACTGATCGCTCCGATACCACACCGCCGAAGCCGCCGATCATCGAACGTCGAACGTCGAACACCGAACGTCGACGCGACGATCGACAGCGAACGAAGAGCGACGCGGCGCCGTCCGCGCCGCACACGCAGCGGGCCGCGCACGCCCGAAAAGAAAAAGCCCGCGTCTCCGCAGGCTTCGAACAAGCCGTCGACGGAACGCGCCGCCGAACGACCTGGATGGGCCAACTAGAAAGCGGCTCAGCGGCTCGACGGGAAGCTGAACACCGTCCCCTCGCGCACGCCGGCCGACGGCCAGCGCTGCGTGATCGTCTTGCGCTTCGTGTAGAAGCGCACCGCGTCCGGGCCGTACGCGTGCAGATCGCCGAACAGCGACCGCTTCCAGCCGCCGAACGAGTGATAGGCGACGGGCACCGGCAGCGGCACGTTGATGCCGACCATCCCGACCTGGATGTTGTCGCTGAAGAAGCGCGCGGCTTCGCCGTCGCGCGTGAAGAGACACGTGCCGTTGCCGTACTCGTGCGCATCGACGAGCGCCATCGCCTCGGCGAGCGACGCGACGCGCACGACGCCGAGCACCGGCCCGAAAATCTCGTGCTGATAGATCGGCATGCCGGGCTTCACGTGGTCGAACAGGCACGGGCCGAGGTAATAGCCGCCGTCGTGGCCGTCGATCTTCACGCCGCGCCCGTCGACGACGAGCGCCGCGCCCGCGGCGATGCCCGCGTCGACGAAGCCCGTCACCTTCTCGAAGTGCTGCTGCGTGACGAGCGGGCCCATGTCGACGCCGTCGCCCGTGCCCGGGCCGACCTTCATCTTCGCGATCTCGGCCGTGAGGCCTTCGACGACCTTGTCCGCCGTCTCGCCGCCGATCGCGACGACGAGCGGAATCGCCATGCAGCGCTCGCCGCACGAGCCGTACGCGGCGCCCATCAGCGCATTGACCGCGTTGCCGATGTCGGCGTCCGGCATCACGACCGCGAAGTTCTTCGCGCCGCCCAGCGCCTGCACGCGCTTGCCGTGCGCGCAGCCCGTCGTGTAGATGTACTCGGCAATCGACGTCGAGCCGACGAAGCTCACCGCCTTCACGCGCGGATCGGTCAGGATCGTGTCGACCGCTTCCTTGTCGCCGTTGACGACGTTCAGCACGCCGGGCGGCAGGCCCGCTTCGAGCGCGAGCTCGGCCATCCTGAGCGTCGACGACGGCGTGCGCTCCGAAGGCTTCAGCACGAACGTGTTGCCGCATGCGACCGCCATCGGCCACATCCACAGCGGCACCATCACCGGGAAGTTGAACGGCGTGATCCCCGCGACGACGCCGAGCGCCTGAAACTCGCTCCACGAATCGATCGCCGGACCGACGTTCTTGCTGTGCTCGCCCTTCAGCAGCTCGGGCGCGTAGCTCGCGTATTCGACGTTCTCGATCCCGCGCTGCAACTCGCCCATCGCGTCGCCGAGCACCTTGCCGTGCTCGGCCGTGATCAGCGCGCACAGCTCGTCCGCGTGCGCCTCGAGCAGCGTCTTCAGGCGGCTCATCACGCGCGCGCGCTTCAACGGCGGCGTGTTGCGCCACGCCGGATACGCGGCCTGCGCGGCGGCGATCGCCGCTTCGACGGTCGGCTTGTCGGCGAGCTGCACGCTTTTCGTCGACGCGCCCGTCGCCGGGTCGAATACCGGCTGGATGCGGTCGCCGCCGTCGACGCGCTTGCCGCCGATCAGGTGGCCGAGGGTGGAGGTGACGTTGCTGTCGTGTTTCATCGCGATGTTTCCTGCAATCGTGTGTGTCGTTGAATCTGCGGCCGCGTGGCCGGGCGAACATGCGCCGCGTGAACATGCGCCGCGCGAGCCGGACCGCATCCGGCCGGACCCGGTCGAACCGTGCCGAGCGGCGCTCGCCGGATCGGGCAAACGCTGTCGCGCCGCCCGAGCGCGGCCGAAGACCGCCCGGCCGCCGTCCGAAGCGCGCGGCCCTGCGCGTCAGGCCGTGGCGAGCAGCGCATCGTTCAGCGCGCCGATCAGGCTGTCGATCTCGTGCTTCTCGGCGATGAACGGCGGCGCGAGCTGAATCGTGTCGCCGCCGTAGCGCACGTAGAAGCCGTTCTTCCAGCAATGCATCGCGATCTCGTACGGACGGCGCGCGGGTTCGCCCGGCGCGTGCTCGATCGTCAGGCCCGCGGCGAGCCCGCAGTTGCGGATGTCGGCGACGTGGCGCACGCCCTTCAGGCCGTGCACGGCCGCCTCGAAGTGCGGCGCGAGTTCGCGCACGCGGCCGATCGCGTCTTCCTTCTCGAGCAGGTCGAGCGCCGCGACGCCCGCCGCGCACGCGACCGGATGCGCCGAGTACGTATAGCCGTGCGGGAACTCGAGCATGTAGTCGAGACCGCCCGCGGCCATGAACGTGTCGTAGATGTCCTGCTTCGCGATCACCGCGCCGAGCGGCTGCGCGCCGTTCGTCACCTGCTTCGCGACGTTCATGATGTCCGGCACGACGCCGAACGCCTCCGCGCCCGTCATTGCGCCCGCGCGGCCGAAGCCCGTGATGACTTCGTCGAAGATCAGCAGGATGTCGTGCGCGGTGCAGATCTCGCGCAGCCGCTGCAGATAGCCCTTCGGCGGCACCACGACGCCCGCCGAGCCCGAGAACGGCTCGACGATCACCGCGGCGATGTTCGACGCGTCGTGCAGCGCGATCAGGTCGAGCAGCCGGTCGGCCAGTTCGGCGCCGTGCTCGGGCAGCCCGCGCGAGAACGTGTTCTCGGGCAGTTGCGTGTGCGGCAGGAAGTCGGCGTCGATGCCCTGGCCGAACAGCTTGCGGTTCGGCCCGATCCCGCCGACCGAGATGCCGCCGAAGTTCACGCCGTGATAGCCCTTCTCGCGGCCGATCAGGCGCGTCTTCGTGCCCTTGCCCTTCGCGCGCCAGTACGCGCGCGCCATCTTCAGCGACGTATCGGCCGCCTCCGAGCCCGAGCCCGTGAAGAACACGTAGTCGAGGCCGGCGGGCGTCAGCGCCTTGATCCTGTTGGCCAGCGCGAAAGATTGCGGATGGCCGAACTGGAACGCCGGCGAATAGTCGAGCCGCGCGACCTGGCGGGCGACCGCGTCCGAGATCTCGGCGCGGCCGTGGCCGAGGCCGCAGCACCAGAGGCCGGACAGGCCGTCGAAAATCTTGCGGCCGTCGGCGTCCGTGTAGTACGCGCCCTTGCCTTCGACGATGATCCGCGGGTCCTGCTTGAACTGGCGGTTCGCGGTAAACGGCATCCAGTGGGCGTCGAGCCACGCGGCGTCGGTGCGCAGAGGCGTGTCGGGGGTCGTCGGTTCGGTCAGAGCGTTCATGTCGGTCGGCATCGCGGCGCGCGGATGAATGAAGATGTTGCGCATTGTCGAGTCGACGAATAGTCTTTTGAATATCGCAATATCAATGTTTACTTGAGCATTCATGCAAGCAAGAAAACCGAAGAGCCGCGCGCTCCTCGGCCAGCTCACCGACATGGACCTGCGCCTGCTGCGCGTGTTCAGGAGCGTCGTTCAGTGCGGCGGGATGGCGGCGGCCGAACTGGAGCTGAACATCGGGATCTCGACGATCAGCCGGCATGTGAAGGATCTCGAAACGCGCCTCGGCCTCGTGCTGTGCCGGCGCGGCCGCGCGGGCTTCACGCTGACGCCCGAGGGCCAGACCGTCTACGAGGAGACGCTGCGGCTGATGGCGTCGGTCGAGGCGTTCAGGAGCCGCGTCGACGGGATTCACGACCGGATGGGCGGCGAGCTGCACATCGCCGTGTTCGACAAGACCGCGACGAACCCGAAGGCGCGGCTCGGCGACGCGATCGGGCGCTTTCACGACGAAGCGCCGGACGTCGCGCTGAACCTGCACGTCGCGTCCATCAACGAGGTTGAGCGCGGGATCATCGACGGCAGTTATCAGGTCGGGATCATTCCCGCGCACCGAAGCTCGGGCAGCCTCGTCTATGCGGATCTCTTCGACGAACGGATGCTGCTCTACTGCGGCAAGCGCCATCCGCTGTTCGACGCGCCGCACGGCAAGCTGACATGGAGCCAGGTGCGCGGCTTTGCGTTCGCGGGGCTCGGCTACCATTCGCCGAACATGGAGCTGAGCCACCGCGCGAAGCTGACGCGCAGCGCGACGGCGTCCGATCAGGAATCGATCGCGACGCTGATTCTGTCGGGACGGTATCTCGGGTTCCTGCCCGATCACTATGCGGAGAGCTTCGAGGCGAAGGGGCTGATGCGGCCGGTCGCGCCGCAGCGGTTTCATTATGCGTGCCGGTTCGTGAGCCTGCTGCGGCGCTCGCCGCAGCCGTCGCGGGCAGCGCTGCTGTTCCAGGCCTGCCTGGAGGTCGCGCATGCGGCGGCGCCGGCGAAAGCATGAGCGCGAGGCCCGAATCCTCCGACATTCGGTCGATGAAGCCGGCAGCTTCCATGCGGCCGCCGCGGTCGACCGGCGCCAAGCGTGAAGACCGACGATTTCTTCATAGCCGTCCGAACGCCGCGCTCGGCTTGCACCGCGACCGTCCGCTCGCTCGCGGTGCGCGCCCTCTTCCCGTATTCCGGTGCGAATGGCTCGTTCGGATTTTCGGCGAGGTCTTCGCCGCTTGCACGAACGGGCGCGTGGGCATGCCGAATACTGCGGACAGTCGGGCGGAAACCGTTCGAATCGGATGGGCTTCGACTGTGAAAACGTATTCGAGCTTTCCGACGGCACGTCACGTCACCACCACATGCACGAAGACCGGCGAGCCGACGCGCATTTTCCTGACGATGTCCGCCCGAAAGGACTACGTCATCACCAGAGCGGCGCGAATGCGATGGCGCGTGTTGCGTAGAAGATCACTCTCACTACAGGACGAGTCGTCGAAAGGGTGCGCACGCGCCAACATCGTCCAGAGAAAACCCAGCGGCATGCTCGGGTTCTTTTCCCTCGCGAAGAAAACGTGACTGACGATGCGAAAGAGCATGGTCGACTTGCTCGCCGGGCGACGATCTTGAACGGCTCCGCGGACCTTGCGCGCCAGCCGTCCACCACCGCCTGCCGCTCTGCGATAATCCCGCTTTCCCGCGTTCCTCCGCGCGCATGATGCGCCGCGCCAAGCCATGAACCCATCGTCCCCGTCTGCCTCCGCCGCGCTCCTGCCCCCGATCTCGTGCCTGCAGGACAACGACCGCCCATGGCTGCCGATGGACGCGCGCCTGCCCGGGCTCGCGATCAAGTACCTGCACATCAACGCCGCCGACGACGAGATGACCGTGCTGCTCAAGATGCCGGTCGGGCTGGCGTTGCCGCGGCATCGGCACGACGGCGCAGTGTTCGTCTACACGTTGCGGGGAGAGTGGCGCTATCGCGAATACGACTGGATCGCGCGCCCCGGCAGCACGGTGCTCGAGCCGGCCGGCTCGCACCATACGCCGGAGGCGATCGCGTCGGAGACGGGCGAAGTCGTGACGTTCAACGTGATGCGCGGCGATCTCGTGTTGCTCGACGAAGCGGGCAACGAGACGTCGCGCGAGAACTGCCGCGTCGCGCTGCTGCGCGAACGCAAGTTCGCTCGCGCGACGCCGGATGTCGCGCCGCCTTTCGTCACGCGCTGAACGCGCACAGCGCGGCTTGCCGCACCGGACCGCCGCGCCGCGACTGATCGCAACCCGTCGACGGCAGTCGGCGACGAAACGCTGCCGGCCCGGCGCAGCCGCACGCGCGGAAGGCCGCGCATTCCCGGAGGCCGGCCCTGAGCGGTCTTGAGCACGAAGCCGAATCATCACGCCGGTCGTCCGCCTGGCTTGAACGGAGCGTGGGCCCAACGGGGCGTCCAGTGCCGCAGCCCGGTCGAATCGCGGCATCGGGGCCGTCCGTGCCGACGGGCCGCAATTCATCGTCCGTCGATCGCGCGCAGCCGTTCTTGCCGCGCGTAGCCCACGCGATCGCTCCGGCGATCCGCCGATGCCGTGTCGCCGTCGCCTACCGCGCCCAAATTGATCGTATGCGATCAACGAATGACTTCTCTCTATCCGACATCCCGGCGCGCCGCCTTGGATCGCAACGGGCTTGTCGCAGCGATGGGCGGAACCGCCGCAGTCAACCGAACTGCGTCGCCGCCATGAACGAGACGCAGGCCGTCAGCCAGCGACATCTTGCGCATTGACATTCGCATGGGGAGCCGATGCGACCGGCAGATGCCGGATGACGCGAATCTGTTCAGGGATCGCGCCGAGCCGTTCGCTCGCTTCGGCGTCGATCGCGCGTGCCCCTGCGCCTCCTCAACACCATCGTCGTTCTCCGAATTCAATACCAATATCCGCCATTTACGAAACCGTCACAATCAATCGACAAAAAACTGAACAATAAGGATTGAGATTTTTTAAATCATAAAGTCATCCAACATACTTATTAATTCCAAGGATCGATAAATTAATATCATTGGAACTCCGCAATTCCAAATCATAACCTTCGTTGTGCGCCGCAATACGGGTCAAAATACCCATCACTTTCGCAGCACACCAACACCAAAGCGGCAACCATGAATGAATTTATTTCCAATCCAGCATCGCGTTAATCAACGACATATTACGGAGCACACTGGCGCCGACAGTTTCGAAAGCCCGGCAATATAGCACCGAGCATCAGCAGCACCTCAATCCAATGCATCAATACATTCCTCAAGGGAAAAGCCATGAGAAAAATCGTGATCGCTCTTTTTTCAGCGATGATGTTTGCGTCCTCTTATGCATCCGCAGATGTACTTTGCAAATCAGGACCGATCAGCAAAATCGAAACCGATACGAACGGCAACCTTCTAGCAACCATCGCCGACACCACTTATTCATTTAGCGAAAAAGAGACCTTTTCACTCATATACTCGGCCTTTTCCACGAACAGGATTTTCTACATCTACGCCAATGTGTGCGCGAATGGAACGGCAGCGAGCCGATTCGCCATTCGATAACCAGGCGGTCAATCGACCAGCGAAATTCATCGCAATGGGTTCTTTTACTTGATTTTCGGCCGACCGGCGATTGCCGATCGGCCGCCTCTTGTTTTCTTACGGTGCCGCGCCGCCGTGGCATGCAAATCCCGCCCTCCGCGCAGTGCGCTTTTCAACCTATTCCGGAAAGATGAAAAGCACGAGGCACTGGCATCGGCTCGCCGTGCACCACTCGCTTTCATTGAGGATCGGGATGCAGGAAATCCCGAACGGATTGGCGTCCGTTCAAATGACGATGCCGACAATCTCGATGTCGCCGGCGTTCGTCATAACTGGCATCGAGTAGACCGGCGGACACCGCGGCAAGACGGCCGGAGCATCGCCGCCGCCATATCGCCGGCCATGCGTCGCATTTTGGTCCAGCCGCCGACGGCAACATCCGGCTTTAAATGCTCGGCGCAGTTGACGTCCACGAGATCGCTGCATGCGCGCAGCGTATCCGGTCCGTGATCGATCGATGCGGGGCCGCGCACCGCGGGCACGAATCCGGTCACGCGCATGCGTCATCGAAGCGGCCTGGTGTGAGGGCGTCACGCGTGCCCTCGTCACGCGAGAGCGCTTCCACCCACCTCGCGTTTCCCGGATATTCGACGTGCAGATCCGATACGGAGAACACACGCACGTGACGGCCGGCCGCCTATCGCGCGCGGCGCCCGACGGCGCAGCCGAATGCGTTCATGCCGCCGTTTCGCGGAACTTGCCGTAGTGCAGGAGCCGCTCGTGACGGCGGGCGAGAAGCTGCTTCGCATCGAGCGACTCGACGTTTCGCAGGCTTTCCTGCAAGACGCGCCTGAGCATCAGCGCCATTTGTTGCGGATCGCGATGCGCGCCGCCCACCGGCTCGTTAGCGATCTTGTCGATCAAGCCCAGCGCCTTGAGCCGGTGCGCGGTCAGGCCCAGCGCGTTTGCCGCCTGCTCCGCATAATTCGGGTTCTTCCAGAGAATGGACGAGCAGCTTTCGGGCGAAATGACGGAATAAGTCGCGAACTGGAGCATGATCGACACGTCGCAGACGCCGATTGCGAGCGCGCCGCCCGAGCCGCCCTCGCCGATCACCGTCGTGATGATCGGCGTCTGGAGGCTCGCCATTTCCATCAGATTGCGACCGATTGCCTCGGACTGGTTGTGCTCCTCCGCATCGATCCCGGGCCAGGCGCCCGGCGTGTCGATGAACGTGAAGATCGGCAGCTTGAATTTCTCGGCGAGCTTGAAGAGCCGCAGCGCCTTTCTATATCCCTCGGGCCGCGGATAGCCGAAATTGCGCATCGCGCGCTCTTTCGTATTGCGCCCCTTCTGGTGGCCGACCACGACGCACGAACGGTCGTTGAAGCGCGCGAGCCCGCCGACGATCGACTGATCGTCCGCAAAGCAGCGGTCGCCGTGCAGCTCGTGGAAATCCGTGAACAGATAACTGACGTAATCGAGCGTGTACGGCCGCGCGGGATGTCGCGCCACCTGGACGATTTGCCATGGCGTCAGCCGCTCGTACAGTTCCTTCGTCAGCTTTTCGCTGCGCGCCGACAACCGGTTGATCTCCTCGGAAAGATCGATCGCCGATTCGTCCTCGGAACAACGCAGCGCGTCGATCTTCGCATCCAGCTCGCCGATCGCCTTTTCGAAGTCAAGATACGTTACGTTCGTCATGTTGTATTTCTCCGGCTGCAATGCAGACTCTCAGGTATTCGACGTGAATTATCGTCGGACTGCCCACGCTTTTCGACCGTTTTCGATATTCATTCGAGATACGCGCATTCACCGCGGTGGAGAATTGAATAATCGAATGCCGCGAATGTGCGGCCGTGCACGGCCGCGATACTATCACACCGCCCCTGGATCATCGCGCGGCGCACGTCCGTTATCGCATCGTCGGCGTTGCCCGGACGCCGCGCGTCCGCCGCGACGCACGCGCGACGCACGCGCGACACAAGCGCGACACAAGCGCGACACAAGCGCGACACAAGCGCGAACAGGCGCGAGACCGGCCGCCGGCCCCGGGGTCGCGCGGCGCGAAGATAGCGCTGGCGCGGGAAAACGGCGCGCGGCGTCTCAGGTGATTTTGTCGAAATCGGCGACGCCGCCGAGGACGTTGATGCCCATCACGTTGCACGACGCGCGTTGCACGCGATCAGCTTGGCATCGAAAGCCGGGCCTTCGAGCGCGAGAAATTCCTCGCAAAACGGCAGCAATATCCCGATTTTTCGCTGAAGTTAATTTTCCAATCATGACGTGCCATGCAATAAAAATCGATTGGAAAGGAATGGCCGTCGTACCAGAATTGCGCCGAAAGGCTGAAAACGGTTTTCGAAAAATTCCGGTTCCAGAATGAAACAGACGACATGGCTTCTTCGAGCACGGAGAAGTCACAGGCGTCTGCGCCATGCCGTCGCGTCGCATCGGGATTGCAGCATCGGCAATCGCGCAACGCGCGCCCCGATTCGATCCTTCGCGCATGCCTGGAAAAGCATCGCCATGGCGATGTGCGCGATCGCCGAACGAATGATCGCCCGCCTCGTTCATGAGGCATCACGCAACCGACATCTCGTCTCCGACCGGCGAATCGAATCGATGCAGTTGGCGCACGAGGCCGCCGATGTGGCAATCAGCCGCATACAGGGGCGATTCAAGCATCGAATCGGTTGCGTCGATACATTGCGTGCGCCATGCGGACAGGTCGGGCGCTCCATCTTCCGCACCAATCCGGCGGACAAATTCATCGGCGTTCGTCGAACTCCACGACGCCGCCGTTAAGGCCGTCTCGTCGATGCAATGCGCGCGCTCGAGGAATTCGTCCGTTGACGTCGATGGTGAAATCGCGAATCTGTGCAGCCCGTTGCCGGGCGCGTCGCGCCACATCGCATCCGATTCGGTTAGCGATCCGAATGCACTTGTCGTCGCCGGTCGCGTCCTTTCGGATGGCCGAGCGACCGCATCGTCTCAGGCGACGCCGCGGCGCTCGATCTCGCCTCGAAAGCGCAAGCCATGCGCGATCCGATCGCCACGCACTCGACGAACGCGTCGACGACGATCCGTGGACAGGCCGCCGCCCACGCGCACCCGGCACGATGCCGGTCACCGATCCAGCGAAGCGTCATGCACATCTGCGATTCGCCTTCGATCACGCGCATCGCGGCCCGACATTCGGCCCGATCGCGGAGACGACGAAGACCCCGAACGCCACCGCCGATCCGACGCCTTCCCGCGTCGACCGTTTCCAGCGAAGAGATCGTGCGACGCCGTGCGCGGCGGCGAAAGAGAGAAATAGAGAAAGAGAAAGCGCGCGCTTGTCGGTCGCGACCGATGACCAAGCGAACGGTGCGACCGCCGCGCTCGCCCCTTTTGCGCGACGCCGCCGACGAACGTCCTTCGACGCCGTTCGAATTCGGCTCACTCCGGATACGAGTCGTCGACTTTGAGTTTGGCGAGCTTGAAGATCGTGCGGAGCGTCCGGGGATGAATATCGCGGCGCGCGGCGAGCGACGACAGGATGAAATCGAGCACTTTCGCGTACTTGAGCAGCACGAGGCAGCTTTCGAGATCCGCGGCATGGGCGTGCATGCGCTCCGCGATCTGCAGCATCTCGTTGGACAGCGCACGCGCCATGTCGAGTTCGATCTGCTGCTTCTCGCCCCACGCGGGCTGCGGCTGCTCGAGCAGCTTGGCCAGGAAGGCTCGGAATTGCGTGTCGGACTGATTCGGGAGCGCGTCCATGTTTTGCTCCGTCCTATGTTTGCGCGAGCGGATCAGGTCGATGCGCCCGCCGGTTAGCACGTGTTTGCGCCGATCGGCCGGCGCAAACACATGTTTGATACGTCGCAGAATCCGTGCCAGCGTCGAGAATATGGGTCGCGAGAAAGCCGGCAGAAGCCGGCAGCCGCTCGGCGATGACCGTTCAGCCCCGTAAACAGGCGGCCCGAACACAGCGTGATCGACGACGCCCGCCTTCGCCGCGCACCCTGCCTCGGCCATCCTGACGCGAGGCCATCATTAAAATGATTCACAGATGTTACGTAACACGTATCGCCGCAATCAGGACGCGACTGTGCGTCTCGAACATGAAACGCCGCGCCGCGTCAGCCCCACCGCGCTCGCGCTGGGTTGGCAGACATCGGGCGATGGGCATGCAGCCCGCGTTCGCGCCCGCATCGAGCATACCGGCGGCGACACGCTACGCGTCCGATCCGTCACACCTCGATTGCCGCGAGTTTCATACCAGGAATCCGCGCTCGAAGCGCGGCGACGATCGAAGATCGAAGGCGAGCGCAATCCCGTCCGCAATCGCATCGCCCCCGGACAATCGGCGGCCACGCCCGCGCCCCGCCACTCTCGGCGGCTATGTATGACGAATGTCATGCGAGCCGAATTCGGCGCATACATAACATCCGCCTTTTGGGGTCCTGGTGAAATCACCTTTTACACACTTTTACAGTAGCGCACCGGCGATTTCACTAGCCTGAATCCAATCGCAGCGTCTTGGCCGCATGGGTCTTCACGGGCCGCTCGATTCTTCATTTCATTGCAAGTTCAAGGCAAGGCCGCGTGCGCATGCGTTGCGCGGTTACGGGGCTGATCTTGGGCCGGTACAGCCGGCCTTTTCATACGGTGCGTCGATCCGACGGATGCTCGGACGCGGCGCTCTGCAGGCAACCAACTAGACCGAAAAGCCGGTATCGGCGCGCTCACGCTCATGCGCGACGGAACCGGCTCGATTCGACAGCAGCGCCCCGGGCCGACGAGCGGCGCTGGGCGTGCGAGGTCCTTTGTCTCTTTGTTCGCATTTTTGCCATGCAGGAGAGCAACATGCCCGACCAGCAACTCGAGAACCGCCCGGCCGATACCCGCTCTGCACCGCTCGCGACGCGCGACGAACCGGTGACGCGCGGCCGCCGCGTACGGCGCCCGCTCTGGCATTTCGTCCCGCGCACCGCCGGTTACGGCGTGGTGCTCTTCGTCATCTGGATGGTGCTGACCATGATGTTCCCCAACATCTTCACGCGCTCGTCCGAACGCGCGGTGGTCGACAGCCAGGTGACGCTCGTCACGTCGCCGGTCGAAGGCGTCGTGACCGAGCAGCACGTCGCGATCGGCAAGTCGTTCGAAGCCAATCAGCCGCTGATGACGGTGCAGAATCCCAACATCGATCGTGCGCTGCTGATCGACCTGACCGGCAAGGCGCTCGACAATCAGCAGCACCATGACGCGGCGCGCGCCGAGCTCACCGGCGACGAGAGCCAGCTTGCCGCGACTCAGCGTGATCTGCAGCGCTATCAGGCTGCGTCGCAAAAGGAACATGCGGCCGACATCCACGCGCTGCAGGCGCGACTGGCGGCTGCGAAAGCGCAAGTCGACCAGCAGGAAGACGTGGTCAACCGCAACCAGGCGATGCAGTGGGCGGGCGCCGTGAGCGAGGCGTACACGAATGCCTCGCGCTACCAGTTGTCGATCCTGTCCAACGCCAAGGCCGCCGCGGCCGCCGAGCTCGAACACGCGATCGCCAATGGCGACGCGTCGCGGAGCAAAGTCTACGCTTCCGCTACCGACGGCCCGGTCGCGTCGCTCGCGCAGCGCAGCCGGCTGCTCAGCGCAGACATCGTGCAGCGCAAGGCCGAGATGACGCAGTTCGACGCCTACGGCCAATCGGTGGACAAACTGATCGACGCCGAGAAGGAGCGGCTCGAGCGCCTGACCCATCTCGAGATCCGCTCGAGCGAGCCGGGCGTGGTGGAGGACGTGCTCGCGCCGCCCGGCACCCGCGTAGCCGCCGGCGCGACCTTGATCCGCGCGAGCAATTGCGCGCAATCGCGCGTAGTGGCCGTGTTCCCGCGCAGCCTGAGCGACGACCTGCTGCCCGGCACGCACCTGAACGTGCGCATGGACGGCGTGCCGTTCCTGCTGCCCGCCTCGGTGGCCGAGGTGCTGCCGCGTGCGTCCGAAGGCGAGCAGGCGCGCTACTTCGTGCCCTTCCCGCCCATCGAGAAGAACGAGATCTACGTGATCGCCAAGCTGGACCGGCCGCTCTCGTCGCTGCCCCACGGCGCGAGCGCCGATCCGACGAAGCGCTGCGCGATGGGCCACTGGGCCAAAGTGAGCCTCGACCAGAGCTGGCTCGTCAGCAACGTCTCCGATCTGGGCCACCTCGACCCGAACTGGCTGGACGGCTTCAAGTCGACTCTCGACCGCGGCCGGCACTCGCTCGACGAGTTCAAGCCAACCGGCCGACACTGGCTGAACGACTTGAAGACAACCGTCGATCGCGGCCGCCACTGGCTGGAAAACCTCAAGTCGCTCGCCTGAGCGCGCCTGCGGACAAGCGCCGATGAAACTTCACATCATGCACCGCTTGCGCAAAGCGGCATGGCTGGCGATATTGCCGATGGCGCCCGTCATGCTCGCCCCCCGCCATGCCCACGGCGCGGAGCGCCCGCCGCAGCGCGCCGAACTGCTGGCCGCCGGATGCAAGACGCTGGCCGAGCGCGTCGCGGCCGTGCCCGGCTCCGGGCCCGTCTTTCTCGGCAGCTACGAGCCCGCGCCCGGCGGCGCGGCGCTGGCGCCGGCACTGACGCAGGCGGCGTTCGTCTACGACAACGCACTCGCCAGCGTCGCGCTCGTGGCCTGTCGCCGCCCCGACGAGGCGCGCCGCATTGCCGACGCGATACTGCAGGCCAGCAGGCAGGACCGCCATTACCACGACGCGCGCGTGCGCAACGCTTACCGGGCCGGCGCGCTGCCGCCCGGTGCGGCGCCGCTGCCCGGCTGGTGGGACGCGCCGAGCAAACGGTGGTTCGAAGATGCGTATCAGGCCGGCACCGCCACCGGCAACGTCGCCTGGGCCGCGCTGTCGCTGCTCGCCGTGCACGAAGCGACGCACGACGAGCGCTATCTCGACGGCGCCGCCGCGCTGATGCGCTGGGTCGATCCGGGCCGGCTCGATGCCACCGCGCCGGCCGGCTACGTCGGCGGCGAGTTCGGACACGAACCTCGCCCGATCCGCCAGGGGTGGAAATCCACCGAGCACAACGTCGATGCGTACGCGGTCTTCCATTGGCTCGCGGAGCGCACGGGCGAGGCCCGCTGGCGCGCCGCCGCGGAGCGTTCGCGAGGCTTCGTCGCCGCCATGTGGGATGCGCGCGAAGGCCGCTTCCTGATCGGCACGCGCGACGACGGCCACAGCCCCAACATCGGTCCGTCGGCGCTCGACGCGTCGCTATGGCCGCTGCTCGCGATACCGGACGCGCCGGCCGACTGGCGCCGCAGCCTCGCATGGGTCGAGCGAGCGCACCGCATCGACGGCGGCTACGGCTTCAACGCCCATCCGGACGGCATATGGACGGAAGGCACCGGCCAGGCGGCGCTCACACTGCAAGCGGTCGGCGACGACGACAAGGCGCGGCCGCTGTGGGCGCTGCTGCTCGCGCAGCGCGCGCCTTCCGGCCTGCTCTATGCGACGCCCGAGCCACGCATCCGCACCGGCCTGCCGATCGGCCCGACGTCGACCACCGAGGACTTCTATTACTTCCATCTCCCGCACCTGGGCGCCACCGCGTGGGCCGTGCTCGCGGCAGCGGGCTGGAATCCGTTTCGCCCCGGCGGCTGCCTGCCCGCCGGCTGCCCAGGCCCACGCACCGCCCCCCCCAATGCCCGGAACGCTCAGGAGTGACGATGTTCGATCTCTTTCTCGAAAACCAGTCATTGCTCGACATCAACGGCGGCGTGCTGCTGGTCGTGCTGCTGCTGACGCTGCTCGGCAAGCGCGAGCGCGCCGTCGATCGCATCCTGTTCGGCGGCATCACCGTCGTGCTGCTGGTCGTCTATCTGATCTGGCGCGCGACCCAGACGCTGCCCGAGCCTCGCATGGACTTCCCGAGCGTGTGGTCGCACGTCTTCTTCGGCTTCGAGTGCGCGGCGCTCGCCTACACGCTCATCTCCGTCGTCGTGCTGTCCCGCGCCACCGACCACACGCCCGAGGCCGATGCCGGCGAAGCCGCGCTGCGGCGCGCCGCGAAGGGGCCGCGCGTCGACATCTTCATCGCCACGTACAACGAAGGGCTGGACATCCTGGAGAAGACCATCGTCTCGGCGCTCGCGATCGACTATCCGGACTTCCGCGTCTGGGTGCTGGACGACACGCGCCGCGACTGGCTCAAGGCATTCTGCGAGCAGGTGGGCGCGCACTACGTCACGCGCGCGGACAACACGCACGCGAAGGCCGGCAATCTCAACAACGGGCTGCACCGGAGCGCGCAGAGCGAAGACGGCGGCGCACCCTACATCATGGTGCTCGACGCCGATTTCGCGCCTCACCGGAAGATCCTGCTGCGCACGATCGGCCTGTTCTGCGATCCGACAGTCGGCGTCGTGCAAACGCCGCAGTTCTACTACAACGCCGATCCCGTGCAGTACAACCTGCGCTCGACCGAATGCTGGGTCGACGAGCAGCGTGCGTTCTTCGACGTCATGCAGCCCGCCAAGGATGCGTGGGGCACGGCATTCTGCATCGGCACCTCGTTCGTCGTGCGGCGCGATCTGGTCGAGCTGATCGGCGGCTTCCCCACCGGCACGGTCACCGAAGACATCCACCTGACCTATCGGCTGATGCCGCACGGCTATGTGACGCGCTGGCTCAACGAGCGGCTCTCGGTCGGGCTGTCGGCCGAAGGGCTGCCGGAGTACATCAGCCAGCGCAGCCGCTGGGGACTCGGCACGATCCAGGTCGCCCTCACGCGGGACGGCCCGTTGCGCGGTCGCGGCTACACGTTCACCGAGCGGCTGCACTACGTGCACGGGATGCTGCACTGGCTGAGCCGCCCCTTCACGCTGATGCTGCTGCTCGGGCCGCTGCTGTACTGGTACTTCGACGTCCCCACGCTGTACGGCGAGCCGATGCAGTTCCTCGCCTACGGCCTGCCCGCGCTGATCGGCTACTGGGGCTACAGCATGTGGATCACCGGACGGCGCGCGCTGCCGATCTTCACCGAGGTCACGCAGATCGTCTGTGCGCTGGCGGTCAGCGCGTCGCTCGCGAGCGCGATCGTCCGGCCGTTCGGGCGGCCCTTCAAGGTGACGAACAAAGGACTGGACCGCTCGAAGCTCATCATCCACGGCAAGTTCGTGGCGCTCTATGCGAGCCTGATCGGGCTGTCGGCGCTCGGGCTGGGGCGCGCGCTGCTGGTCGATCCGGCGTCGCCGGGACTGGTGTTCAACTCGGTGTGGACCAGCATTGCGCTCGCGCTCTACCTCACGTCGCTGCTGGTGTGCGTGGAATTGCCGCGACCGCGCAAGGAGGAGCGCTTCCCGTATCGCGTGCGCGCGCTGCTGCGCTTGGGCGAACGGGAATATTCCGTCACCACGCGCGATCTGTCGTGCAACGGCGCGGCCGTGACGACCCCGCTCGCGTCGTCCTTGCCCGTAGGCAGCGAAGGCGCGCTGTGGCTCGAGCAGACCGGCTGGGTACCGTGCCGCATCGCGCGCCGCCAGGGCTCGCTCGTCGGCGTCGCGCTCCATGCGGACATCGCGGCGCGGCACAGCCTGATCCGCATGCTGTTCGGCGATCCGCCGCACAACGTTGCCGCGCAGGGCCAGCCCCGGCTCGCCCTCTCGCGCCTGATGCAGCGCGCGCTGTCGGGCTGAGCCCGGCCGTCGCCGTCCCGCCCAACCGTCTTCTCGTCCTGGAACCGCCGACCATGCGAAGCCCTCCGTTTCCCTCGCCTCCGTTGCGCGTGCTGCCCATCGTGCTCGCGCTCGGAATAGCCGCCTGCTCGATGGAGCCCACCTACAGGCGGCCCGATGCGCCCATCCCGTCCGCGTATCCGAGCGGCCCGGCCTATTCCGCACCGGGCGGCCCGGCGGCGACTCAGAGCGGCCCGGCGGCGCCCGATCTCGGCTGGCGGAATTTCTTCGTCGACGCCCAATTGCAGCAGTTGATCGCGCAGGCGCTCGCCCATAACCGCGACCTGCGCATCGCGACGCTCAACATCGACGAAGCGCGCGCGCTGTATCGGATCCAGCGCGCCGCCCAGTTTCCCGCGATCGACGCCAACGTCGGGCTCACCAGTCAGCGCCTGAGCCCCGCGTTGCGCGCGCCGGGGCAGTCCACGCTGATCAACACGTATGCCGCGAGCGTCGGCCTCACCAGTTTCGAGATCGACGTATTCGGCCGCGTGCGCAGCCTGAGCCATGCCGCGCAGGAGCAATACCTGGCGACGGAGGAGGCGCGGCGAAGCGTCCACATCAGTCTGGTGGCCGAAGTGGCGAACACCTATCTGACCTTGCTGGCCGACCGCGCGCTGCTCAAGCTCGCGCAGGACACGCTCAAGAGCCAGCAGGATGCGGCCGAGATGATCCATCGCGGCAAGCAGGCGGGCGCGATGGCGCAGCTCGACGAACACCGCGCCGATACCCAGGTGCAAACGGCGCAGGTCGCCGTCGAGCAATTCACGCGGCAGCTCGCGCAGGACGAGAACGCGCTGACCCTGCTGACCGGCGGACCGTTGCCGAGCGGGGTGTCGAGTGCGGCGCCGCTCGACAACCAGACGCTGCTGGCGGAGTTTCCGGCCGGCCTGCCGTCGACGCTGCTCGAGCGCCGCCCCGACGTCATGGCCGCCGAGCACCAGCTCATCGCCGCGAATGCGAACATCGGCGCGGCGCGCGCGGCGTTCTTCCCGAGAATCTCGCTCACGGGCGCGCTGGGCGTCGCAAGCGCGAGCCTGGCCGGGCTGTTCTCCGGCGGCGTGGCCTGGCTGTTCGCCCCGCAGTTGACCCTGCCGATCTTCAACGCGGGCAGCAACCGGGCGAACCTCGATCTGGCGACGGTGCGCCGCGACATCAACGTCGCCAATTACGAGCGCACGATCCAGAGCGCGTTCCGCGAAGTCTCCGACAGCATGGCCGCGCGCGGCACCTACGAGCGGGAAGCGAAAGCGCAGGAGACGATGATCCGGGATTTGAGCGAGACCAGGCGCCTCGCCGAAATGCGGTTCCGCAACGGCGTCGACGATTACTTCGGCGTGTTCGATGCGCAACGCCAGCTCTTTGGCGCGCAGCAGTCGCTCGTGACCTACAAGCTCGCCGGCCTGACGAGCCGCGTGACGCTATACAAGGCGCTGGGCGGAGGCTGGCTCGAATCGACCGGCGCGGTGGCGGCGCAATCGCAATCGCAGTCGCAATCGCAGCCACAACCACAACCACAACCACAACCACAACCACAAACGCAACCACAAACGCAACCACAAACGCAACCGCAAACGACGGGCGACACGACGGTGCGGCGCGTGCCGCAATAGATTCGGCATCGCGTGTCGTACGCGGCACGCGAGCGGCGAGATTCGCGAACGTCCGATTCGATCTCAAGCTCAACGCCGGCGCGCATCCGATCCGGCCAAACGACAAGAACCGCCGCCGGCGCAGCCTTGCGCGGCGGAAACGCAAACGTCCGCCGGGCACGCGACGAACGCGCGCCGAAGCGGCCGGACCGCACACAGCGCGCCTGTCTCCCCCTCGTCAGCCCCGCCGCGCCCTTGCAAATCCTAAAGAATCTGTCCCAACCTGCCGACAACCACGCCATCAGAGAGCGGTGACGCGTGCGTTCCGCCAACGCCCCAGTTCCCGCACTCCGGAGTCATCATGAACGTGCCCTTCTTCCGGCGCGCGAGCGTCGGCGCACGCCTCGCGGCGCTGTCCAGCGCACTCTTCGCCCTCCTCTTCGCCGCGTTCGTCTGGGCGCTGACCCACGCCGCCGGCGGCCAGGTCGCCGACCAGGTCCACGCGCGGATCGACGAGAAAGACCGCTCGATCGCCGCGATGATCGCGCTCTTCGACGAGGCGCTGACCGCCGAGGCGAGCCGCGCGATGACGCTCTTCGCCAGCTTCCTGCCGGCGAGCTACGCGCTCGATCCCGCACGGACGATCGACATCGCGGGCGTCGCGACGCCCGCGCTCACCGCCGGCGGCCAGACGCTGAACCTCGATTTCTCGATCCCCGACCAGTTCCTGCAGAAGAGCGGCGCGATCGCGACGGTCTTCGCGCGCAACGGCGACGATTTCGTTCGCGTGACGACGTCGCTGAAAAAGCAGGACGGCAGCCGCGCGATCGGCACGCTGCTCGACCGCAAGGGCCCCGCGTATGCGCCGCTGATGGCCGGCCGGACTTACACCGGTCTCGCGACGCTGTTCGGCAAACGTTACATCACCCAATACAAGCCGGTCACGGATGCGAGCGGCGCGATCGTCGGCGCGCTCTTCGTCGGGATCGACGTCGGCGCGGAGATGCGGCTCGTCGAGAACGGCATCCGCCAACTGAAGATCGGCGAGCGCGGCTATTACTTCGTGCTCGACGCGTCGAGCGGCCCGACGCGCGGCAATCTGATCGTCCATCCGGAGCGCGCCGGCCAGCGCGCCGACGACGCGGCCGCGCCGTACGCGCAGATGCTCGCCGCGAAGGAAGGCCGACTGTCGTACACGTCGACCGACAGCGCCGCGGGCGACGACGCGCCGCGCGCGAAGTTCGTGTCGTTCGTCACGATCCCGCAGTGGCAATGGCTCGTCGGCGGCATCGCGATCGACGACGAAGTGATGGCCGACATGCGCGCGACCCGCAACCGCTTCGCCGCGATCGGCTGCGTGTTCGTGCTTGCGTTCGCGGCCGTGTTCGTCGCGGTCGTCAAGCGCGTCGTCAGCGAGCCGCTCGACGCGGCCGCGCACGCGTCCGAGCGCTTCGCGGCGGGCGACCTGAGCGCGCGGATCGCCGCGCGCGGCGCGCACGACGGCGCAGACGCGCCGCACGCGAGCGGCCGCGGCGACGAGATCGGCCGGCTCGTGCGCGCGGTCGACGGCATCGGCGACGGCCTCGCGCGGATCGTCGCGCAGGTGCGGCGCGGCGCGGCCGACATCGCGCACGGCACCGTGACGATCGCGGCCGGCAGCAGCGACATGGCCGCGCGGATCGCGACGCAGGCGAGCAGCGTCGAGCAGACCGCCGCGAGCATGGAGCAGATCACGGCGGCCGTTCAGCAGAACGCCGACCACGCGGCGCAGGCGAACGCGCTCGCGACGGGCGCGTCGTCCGCCGCGACGACGGGCGGCGCGGCCGTGCAGCGCGTCGTCGCGACGATGGGCGACATCCAGGGCGTCGCGCGCAAGATCGCGGAAATTACCGGCGTGATCGAAGGCATCGCGTTCCAGACCAACATCCTCGCGCTGAACGCGGCCGTCGAGGCGGCGCGCGCGGGCGAGCACGGCAAGGGCTTCGCGGTCGTCGCGTCCGAGGTGCGCGCACTCGCGCAGCGCAGCGCGTCGGCGGCCAAGGAGATCGACGCGCTCGTCGGCGAATCGGCGTCGACGGTCGAGCACGGCTTCCGGATCGCCGAGGACGCGCGCGCGGCGATGCAGGACATCGTCGCGCGCGTCGATCAGGTGCGCGCGATCATCGCCGAAATCAGCGCGGCGTCGCGCGAGCAGTCGAGCGGGATCGAGCAGGTGAATCTCGCGGTCACGCAGATCGGCGCGGCGACGCAGCAGAACGCGACGCTGATCGCCGACGCCGAGCATGCGGCCGCCGCGCTGCGCGACGAGGCCGCGCAGCTCGCGCACGCGGTCAGCGTGTTCAGGCTCGCGACGGATGAAGGCGCGCAGCACGCGCCCGAAGCGCGCGCGCACGCCGGCACGCACTGAGTAATCGTCTGCCGAGTCAAGTGCGATGAAGCGAATTGTCCCAAGGGGTGTTGGATCTGACCATGGCATCGAGCGTGGTCAGGCGCTTGCGCATGCAGGCGACCAGGGCGCGTACGCCTTCGTTGGCTTTCGGACGCATCGTCAGGCATCCGAAAGCTTCCGTTTCCGTCTCATGGATAACGCCGACTGACAAACGGCGCGCGGCTCCCTTACCTTGTGCTCGCGGCATGGGTGCATGGCCAGCCGCGCTCGCTCCGGAGGGAATCGATGACTGCGCTCGACAAGATGTGGCAGTTCCTGTTCGGCAAGCCGCTCGATCCGCTCGACCCGCGCACCCGGCATGCGATCGCGGTGACGCCGATCCTCGCGTGGGTCGGGCTCGGCGCCGACGGGCTGTCGTCGTCGTGCTACGGCCCGGAGGAAGCGTTCCTCGCGCTCGGCCAGCACACGCCGCTCGCCCTCTTCCTCGCGCTCGCGACCGCCGCGACCGTGTTCATCATCGCGCTCGGCTACAACCAGGTCATCGAGCTGTTCCCGACGGGCGGCGGCGGCTACCGCGTCGCGACCGCGCTGCTCGGCCCGAAGCCCGGGCTCGTGTCGGGCGCGACGCTCCTCGTCGACTATGTGCTGACCGTCGCGACGTCGCTCGCGAGCGGCGTCGATGCGTTCTTCAGCCTGCTGCCCGTCGGCGCGCAAGCGTTCAAGCTCACGACCGAGCTCACGCTGATCGTGCTGATGACGGGCCTCAACTTCCGCGGGATGAAGGAATCGATCATGGTGCTGCTGCCGATCTTCGTCGGCTTCGTCGTGCTGCACTTCTGCCTCATCGTCTACGGCGTCGCGGTGCACGGCGACCACCTCGCCGCCGTCGTGCCCGACGCGCTGGGCGAAGCGCACGGGATGTCGCACACGCTCGGCCCGATCGTGATGATCGCGCTGCTGATGCGCGCGTTCTCGCTCGGCGGCGGCACTTACACGGGCCTCGAAGCGGTGTCGAACAACGTCAACATGCTCGCCGAGCCGCGCGTGCCGAGCGGCAAGGTGACGATGTTCTACATGGCGACGTCGCTCGCGTTTACCGCGGGCGGCATCATCCTGCTCTACATGCTGTGGCATGCGAAGCCCGTCGAAGGGCAGACGCTCAACGCGGTCGTGTTCGGCAACGTGATCGACCATCTCGGGCTCGGCTCGTCGTTCGCGCGGCATGCGCTCCTCGCGGTCGTGCTCGCGTTCGAGGCGGGGCTTCTGCTCGTCGGCGCGCAGACCGGTTTTCTCGACGGCCCGGCCGTGCTGTCGAACATGGCGTCCGATTCGTGGGTGCCGCGCCATTTCCGCGATCTGTCGACGCGGCTCGTCCGGCAGAACGGGATCGTCGTGATGGGCGTCGCGAGCCTGCTGATCCTCTGGTGGACGCACGGCAACGTCGACATCCTCGTCGTGCTGTACAGCATCAACGTGTTCCTGACGTTCAGCATGTCGCTGCTCGGCCTCTGCACGTACTGGTGGCGACGCCGCCGCGACGACGCCGGCTGGCTCGAGCATTTCGCGCTGTCGGCGCTCGGGCTGTCGGTGACGAGCGTCGTGCTCGTGATCACGCTCGTCGAGAAATTCACGGCGGGCGGCTGGCTGACGGTGCTCGTGACGAGCGCGGTGATCGCCGCGTGCCTGCTGGTCAAGCGGCACTATTCGGATACGCGCGCGCAACTCGCGAAGGAAGATGCGCTGTTCGGCGGCGCGCCGCCCGCCGTCGACGACGCCACGGCGCCCGGCAAACCCGATCCGGCGCAGCCGACCGCGGTGCTGCTCGTCGGCAAGCATCGCGGCGCGAGCATGCATGCGCTCTTGTGGGTGAACCGGCTGTTCCCCGGGCATTTCCGCAACGTGATTTTTCTCGCGGTCGGCGAAGTCGACGCGAAGAGCTACGACGGCGAAGAGCATCTCGAGCGGCTGCGGCGCACGATCACGTCGTCGCTCGACTACTACGTCGCGCACTGCCGCCGCCACGGCATCGCGGCCGATTACCGGATCGCGTTCGGCACGCATCCGATCGTGGAATTCATGCGGCTCGCCGAGGAAACGATGGACGCGTTTCCGAACAGCGTCTGCTTCGCGAGCAAGCTGATCTTCAGGCGCGTGAACTTCCTGACCGCGTGGCTGCACAACCAGACGCCCGTCGAACTGCAGGCGCGGCTGCATCAGCAAGGGCGGCAGATGGTGTTGTTGCCGATGAACGTCGGGTAGCGCCGGGGCGTCGGGCAAACGCCCGCCGCGATCGATCGGCAGCGACGACGACGGGGGAATCATTGAACGACTGACCGAGGATCGGTCGAGGCAGCCCATGCACAGCGCGCGCGACGGAACCTCCGGCACCCAGCGCAGCCGCGCCGACCCGACCCGGCGCCCGATGAGACCGGCAGGTCCGCCGGCGCGCCACGTCCGTCGAACTCGCGTGTCCGACGACAATCCGCCCGCGTGGCGAACGCGATCGTCGCCACGCGCCACGCGGCAGGATCGCGGGATGCCGAACGATCGATACTTTCCGGCCGCCTCCGCGCCGCTCAGCCCTTCTTCCCCGCCAGATCGATCGCGGAACGCGACCCGACCTGCGCGCGCAACTGGAATTTCTGGATCTTCCCGGTCGATGTCTTCGGCAGTTCGCCGAACCGCACCGTCTTCGGAATCTTGTACGCGGCGAGCAGCAGCCGGCAGTGCGCGATGATCTCCTCCTCGGTCGCCGTCATGCCGTCGCGCAGCTCGACGAACGCGCACGGCACCTCGCCCCACTTCGGGTCCGGCAGCGCGACGACCGCCGCGACCGCGACGGCCGGATGCCGGTACAGCGCGTCCTCGACCTCGATGCTCGAGATGTTCTCGCCGCCCGAGATGATGATGTCCTTGCGGCGATCCTTGATGCGGATGTAGCCGTCGGGCGTCAGCACGCCCAGGTCGCCCGTGTGAAACCAGCCGCCCGCGAACGCCTCGTCGGTCGCATGCGGGTTCTTCAGGTAGCCCTTCATGCAGATGTTGCCGCGGAACATGATCTCGCCGATCGTCTCGCCGTCGGCCGGCACCGGCATCATCGTGTCGGGATCGAGCACCGTCGCGCCCGCCTGCAGGTGGTAGCGCACGCCCTGCCGCGCGTTGAGCTGCGCGACTTCGTCGTCGGGCAGCGCATTCCAGTGCGACTGCTTCGCGCAGACGGTCGCGGGTCCGTACACTTCGGTAAGCCCGTAGACGTGCGTGAGGTCGAAGCCGATCTCCTTCATTTTCGCGATCACCGCGGGCGCGGGCGCCGCGCCCGCGACGAACGCATGCACCTCGTGCGCGATCCCCGCGCGCCATTCGGCCGGCGCGTTCGCGATCGCGCTCTGCACGATCGGCGCGCCGCTGTAGTGCGTGACGCGCTCGCGGCGAATCAGGTCAAGCACGCGCTTCGCGTCGAACTTGCGCAGGCACACGTTCACGCCCGCGCGCGCCGCGACCGCCCACGGAAAGCACCAGCCGTTGCAGTGGAACATCGGCAGCGTCCACAGGTAGACCGCGTGCTTCGGCATGTCCCATTCGAGGATGTTGCTGATCGCGGCCAGATACGCGCCGCGATGGTGGTAGACGACGCCCTTCGGATCGCCCGTCGTCCCCGACGTGTAGTTCAGCGCGATCGCATCCCATTCGTCGGACGGCAGCGCCCATGCGTATCCCGGATCGCCGCCTGCGAGAAACGCCTCGTAGTCGGTCGCGCCGTGAAAGCGCGCCGGGTCGGCGGGCATCGCGTCGGCGACGCTGACGATCGTGAGTCCCGGCACCTCGAGCGCCGCGCGGTGCGCGAACTCCGCGAATTCGGTGTCGACGATCAGCGCCTTCGCCTCGCCGTGACGCAGCATGAACAGCATCGACGGGATGTCGAGCCGCGTGTTCAGCGCGTTGAGGACGGCGCCCGCCATCGGCACGCCGAAGTGCGCCTCGATCATCTGCGGGATGTTCGGCAGCAGCGCGGCCACCGTGTCGCCGCGCCCGACGCCCGCGCGTTCGAGCGCGCTCGCGAGCCGCCGCGCGCGCGCATAGGTCTCGCTCCACGTGCGGCGCACGTCGCCGTGCACGACGGCGAGGCGGTCGCCGTATACTTCGGCCGCGCGCGCGATGAAATCGATCGGCGTGAGCGGCACGTAATTCGCATCGCGCCTGCCCAGCCCCTCCTCGAACCTCTGCGTCATGATGTCGTCTCCTGCAAGGCGTGCGCCTCGATATCGTTGGTTTGTGGTCCAATTGCACAAGCCTACTCGCGGCCATTGTGAGCCGTCTGTCACCCAAGCGACAGACACGCCCGCGACGATCCCGCGTATTCCCTATCCTCGCAAACCCTGTGTGATGCCCGACGACGTCCAAGCCCCGCGCCGCCCGCCGACACGCGACGCGCGGACCGATCCGCCATTCGATGCGCATGCCGGCGCGCGGCCGGTTGCGCGCGCCGCCGTGCCGTCCGGCGAGCCGCTGCGCGGGCGCGCGACGGTCCCGCCGGATGCGCATGCCGGCGGCGCGGCGTCGAACGCGTCTGCGGCCGCGCAGACGCGGACGCGGACGCTGGCGCAAACGCAAACGCGAGCGCAGACGCAACGCCAGCCGCAGACGGCGACACCACCGCCCCCCCTGCCGACGCCCGCCGGCGCCGAGCCGCCAATCGAGCCGATCGACACCGGCGATCTCCGCGCGCTCTTCTCCCGCTGCGGCTGGTTCAAGGCGCTCGCGCCCGGGCATCAGGCGCTCGTCGTCGCGCAATCGCATGCCGAGCATCGCGACGCGGGCGACTGGGTCGCGCGCCGGCAGGCGCCGTCCGAATACTGGATCGGCGTGCATCGCGGGCTCGTGAAGCTCGCGATCTACAACGCGTCCGGGCGCGGCTGCACGTTTTCCGGCGTGCCGTCGGGCGGCTGGTTCGGCGAAGGCAGCGTGATCAAGCGCGAGCTGCGCAAGTACGACGTGATCGCGATCCAGCGCTCGCTCGTGCTGTTCGTGCCTACTACGACGTTCCACGCGCTCCTCGGCAGCAGCCTGCCGTTCACGGGCTTCGTGATCCGCCAGTTGAACAACCGGATGGGCGAGTTCATCGCGTCGATCCAGAACAGCCGGCTGCTCGACGTGAACGCGCGCGTCGCGCAGTCGCTCGCGCAGCTCTTCAATCCGGATCTGTATCCGGACACCGGCGCGACGCTCGCGATCTCGCAAGAGGAGCTCGGGATGCTGGTCGGCGTGTCGCGGCAGCGGATCAATCAGGCGCTTCAGCATCTCGAACGGCTCGGCGTGCTGAGTGTCGCGTACAACCAGATCACGGTGGTCGATCTGCCGGGGCTCGCGGCGTTCGGGATGGAGCAGATCTGACGGCTGTCGGCAGCGACGCCAAGTCGCGCATGTCAGGCAAGTATCGACGGCTCTGCGCGACGCCCGCGACCGCCCGGCTCGCCGCTCACTGATTTCCGAACACGCGGCTCTCGGCTCGCAACCGACGCCTGCAATCAGCGCCTGCAATCGAGAGGCGGCAGCGCGCGGGCCGCCACCCACGACCCACGTTCCACGCGGGCGCTGAAGCTCGCATCACGCGATCGGCGCCCGATCGTCGACCCTCACGCGCAACGCGCGAAGAAACCGCCGCGAAAGCCGTCGAGCAGATAGGGAACGCCTGCCGCCGGCACACGCCTCGAACCGGCGTCATATGGTTGCGTACGGTTGCGTACGCGCCAATCGTCAGCCGAATACCCGAATACCCGATTGCCCGATTACCGCATTCGAATCGCCCGCCCGGTCGCCGCGGCCAAGCGTCGGCATCGCACCCGCCCCGCCCGATTCCTCCGACGATCCGTTCCCTGACCATTCCGCCATCTTCACGTCAGCCATGTGTCCGGGGCGGTCTTCTATCATTCGATCCCGTCCGCCGATGCGACGCCCGCCCGTCACCGTCCCCGCTTTCCATGTGGATCGTCAATCTCGCGCTCAAGCGCCCATACACGTTCATCGTGATGGCCATCATGATCCTGCTGGCCACGCCCCTCGCGCTGATGCGAACGCCGACCGACGTGCTGCCGTCGATCGACATCCCGGTCATCAGCGTGATCTGGAGTTACAACGGCCTGTCCGCGCAGGAGATGACCAGCCGGATCACGTCGGTCCATGAGCGCACGCTGACGACGACCGTCGGCAACATCCAGCACATCGAATCGCAGACGCTGCCCGGCATCGCGATCATCAAGATCTTCCTGCAGCCGGGCGCGAGCACGCAGACCGCGATCGCGCAGACCGTGTCGGCCGCGCAGGCGATCGTCCGGCAGATGCCGCAGGGCGCGACGCCGCCCCTCATCATCAGCTACTCGGCGTCGAGCATTCCGGTGATCCAGCTCGGCTTGTCCAGCCAGTCGATGAGCGAGCAGCAGCTCGCCGACGTCGCGATGAACTTCCTGCGCCCGCAACTGATCACGATCCCCGGCGCGCAGGTGCCCTACCCGTACGGCGGCCGCACGCGCGTGATCTCGGTCGATCTCGACACGCAGGCGCTGATGGCGAAGGGCCTGACGCCCGCCGACATCGTCAACGCGGTCAACGTGCAGAACCTCGTGCTGCCGACCGGCACCGCGAAAATCGGCCAGACCGAATACCGGGTCGGCACGAACGCATCGCCCGACACGCTCGCCGAGCTGAACCGGCTGCCCGTGCAGACGACGGGCGGCGCGACGATCTACCTGTCCGACGTCGCGCACGTGCGCGACGGCTTCACGCCGCAGACGAACATCGTGCGCAAGGACGGCCAGCGCGGCGTGCTGGTGTCGGTGCTCAAAAGCGGCGACGCATCGACGCTCGCCGTCGTCAATACGCTGAAGGCGCTGCTGCCGTCGGTCGAGAACACGCTGCCCGAGGATCTGAAGATCACGCCGCTCTTCGATCAATCGGTGTTCGTCGACGCCGCGATCCAGGGCGTGATCCACGAGGCGCTGATCGCCGCCGTGCTGACCGCGATGATGATCCTGCTGTTCCTCGGCAACTGGCGCAGCACGCTGATCATCGCGATCTCGATTCCGCTGTCCATCTTCACGTCGCTGCTCGCGCTGTCGGCGCTCGGCGAGACGATCAACATCATGACGCTGGGCGGCCTCGCGCTCGCGGTCGGGATTCTCGTCGACGACGCGACGGTCACGATCGAGAACATCGAGCGCCACCTGCATCTCGGCGCGGGCTTGCGCGAGGCGATCCTCGAAGGCGCGGGCGAGATCGCGGTGCCCGCGCTCGTGTCGACGCTGTGCATCTGCATCGTGTTCGTGCCGATGTTCTTCCTGACGGGCGTCGCGCGCTACCTGTTCGTGCCGCTCGCCGAAGCGGTCGTGTTCGCGATGCTCGCGTCGTACGTGCTGTCGCGCACGCTCGTGCCGACGCTCGCGATGCTGCTGTTCAGGCAGCACCGGCCCGACGCCGACGCGGCCGCGTCCGCCGCGAAGCCGTCGCGCTTCGCGCGCTTTCATCATGCGTTCGAGCACGCGTTCGAGCGGCTGCGCGCCGGCTACATCGTGCTCCTGAGCGTGCTGCTCGTGCGCCGGCGCTTTTACGCGTCGCTGTTCCTCGGCTTCTGCATGCTGTCGACGGGCCTCGTGTTCGCGCTCGGCCGCGACTTCTTCCCGACCGTCGATGCGGGCAACATCCGCCTGCACATGCGCGCGCCGACCGGCTACCGGATCGAGGAGACCGCTCGCCTCGCCGATCAGGTCGAGCAGGCGATCCGCGAAGCGGTGCCGACAGCCGAGCTCGGCACGATCGTCGACAACCTCGGCCTGCCGGTGAGCGGCATCAATCTGTCGTACAGCAACGCCGGCACGATCGGCACGCTCGACGGCGAGATCCTGATCGCGCTCAAGCCCGGCCACGCGAGCGCGCGGCGCTACGTCGACCCGTTGCGCGGCCTGTTGCCCGCGCGCTTTCCGGGCGTCGAGTTCTTCTTTCAGCCGTCGGACATCGTCACGCAGATCCTGAACTTCGGCCAGCCGGCCGCGATCGACGTGCAGGTGCAAGGCGCCGATCCCGCATCCAACATGGCGATCGCGAGCCGGCTGATGAAGCGCGTGCGCACGATTCCGGGCGCCGTCGACGCGCACGTCCTGCAGCGCAACGACGAGCCGCTCCTCACGGCCGACATGGACCGCACGCGGATGCAGCAGCTCGACCTCTCCGCGCAGAACGTCGCGCAGAACCTGCTGATCTCGCTCGCCGGCACGTCGCAGACGACGCCGTCGTTCTGGGTGAATCCGAAAACGGGCGTCCAATATCCGCTGACGATCCAGACGCCGCAATACCAGGTCGGCTCGGTCGGCGACCTGCTGTCGACGCCCGTGTCGGCGAACGGCCGCGCGGGCGCGCCGTACCAGTTGCTCGGCAATCTCGTCGACATCGTGCCGGGCGTGTCGCCCGCGGTCGTCACGCACTACAACATCCGGCCCGTGATCGATCTGCTCGTGAGCGTCGAGGGCCGCGACCTCGGCTCGGTCGCGACCGGGATCGGCCGCGTGATCGACGACGCGCGCGCGACGCTGCCGCGCGGCACGACGATCACGATGCGCGGCCAGGTCGAGACGATGCGCACGTCGTACCTCGGGCTCGGCGCGGGCGTCGCGATGGCGATCGTGCTCGTCTATCTGCTGATCGTCGTGAACTTCCAGTCGTGGCTCGATCCGCTCATCATCGTGAGCGCGATGCCCGCCGCGCTCGCCGGAATCGCGTGGATACTGTTCATCACCGGCACGCACCTCTCCGTGCCGGCGCTGACGGGCGCGATCATGACAGTCGGCGTCGCGACCGCGAACAGCATTCTCGTCGTCGCGTTCGCGCGCCAGCGGCTCGAAGCCGGCGCGCCGCCGCTCACCGCCGCGCTCGAGGCGGGCGCGACGCGCATCCGCCCGGTGCTGATGACCGCGCTCGCGATGATCATCGGCATGATCCCGATGGCGCTCGGCTTGGGCGTCGGCGCCGAGCAGAACGCGCCGCTCGGCCGCGCGGTGATCGGCGGCCTCTTGTTCGCGACTGTCTCGACGCTGCTGTTCGTGCCGCTCGTGTTCGCGGGCGTCCACCAGCGGCTCGCGAAGCGCCGCGCGCGCCGCGCCGCCGCCGACGGGGACCCGTCCCGTTCCGTTGACTCGAATTGATGACCGGTTGAATCCATGGAAGAGAAACATCACAGCTCTGTCGGCATACACGTAGACGATTCGGGCCTCGACCTGCCCGCGCGCGCGCAGGTGTGGAAGCGCGCGCAATGGGCGCTCGCCGTCGTCGGGCTGCTGCTCGCGGCGGGCGGGGTCCGCACGCTCGTCGCCGACTGGCGCAACGCGAACCGGCTCGATGCGCTGACCGCGCAGCACGCGCGCCAGTACGTGAGCATCGCGCAGCCGGGCCCGGCGACGGGCGCGAGCCGCCTCACGCTGCCCGGCACGCTGCGCGGCTATGTCGAGGCGCCGATCTACGCGCGCGCGAGCGGCTACGTGCTGCGCTGGCGCGCGGACATCGGCGCGCACGTGAAGCAGGGCCAGTTGCTCGCCGAGCTCGACACGCCCGAGCTCGACCAGGAACTCGCGCAGGCGGTCGCGCAGCGGCAGCAGGTCGAATCGACGCTCGCGCTCGCGAAGACGTCGCGCGATCGCGCACGGCAGTTGCGCGAGCGCGATGCGGTATCGCAGCAGGAGCTCGACGACCGCCAGGGCGCGTACAGCCAGGGCGTCGCGAACCTCGCCGCCGCCGACGCGAACATGCGGCGGCTGTCGGAGCTGAAATCGTTCCAGAAGATCGTCGCGCCGATCGACGGGATCGTCACGCAGCGCAACATCGACGTCGGCGACCTCGTCAACGCGGGCAACAGCGGCACGGGCCGCGCGCTCTTCACGGTGGTCCAGGCGGACCGGCTGCGGCTCTACGTGCAAGTGCCGCAGGCGTACGCGCAGCAGGTCCAGCCCGGCCAGCACGTGAGCGTCGCGCAGCCCGAGCTGCCCGGGCAGGCGTTCGACGGGACGATCACGCACACCGCGCAGGCGATCGACGTCGCGACGCGCACGCTGCAGATCGAGATCACGCTGCCGAACGCCGACGGCCGGCTGATGCCGGGCGCGTACGTGAAGGCGACGCTGCCGATGGCGCCCGCCGGCAACCTGACGATTCCGGCGAACACGCTGCTGTTCCGCGCGGAAGGGCCGAGCGTCGCGGTCGTCGAGGCGAACGGGCAGATCCGGCTGCATCGCGTGACGATCGCGCGCACGCTCGGACAGACGCTCGAAATCGACAGCGGAATCGCACCGACCGACCGGATCGTGCTGAATCCGAGCGATTCGCTCGCGAACGGCGACGCGGTGATCGTCGCGCAGCCGCCGAAGCGCGGGCCGGCCGCACCGAAGCCCGCGCAGGCGGCGGGGGCGCGGACGTGAGCGCGCGTGTTGTGTTCGGCGTGTTTCGTCGGTGCCGCTGGTGCGGCTGGTGTCGCCGGTTCGGGCCGTCGGGCGGAGTCCGGGCGATCACGGCTTCCGGCGCGGTCGGGGCGGTCGGTTCGGCTATCGCGATCCAGCCGCGCGGATCGATCGCAGCGCAAGGCGCTTCGAGGCCGCTCGGCTCCGCCGGATCCGCCGGAACGTCCGATTTGCTCGGATCGCTCGAGTCGCAATCACGCCGTCCACGCCGTCCACGCCGCCCGCTCCTCCCGCTCCTCCCGCTCGCGCTCGCCGCCGTCGCGCTCGCCGGCTGCGCGGTCGGCCCGGACTATCGCCGCCCGCCCGTCGACACGCCCGCCGCATGGCAGATCGCCCCGGCCGAGTCGTACTGGCACCCGGCCGCACCCGCGCGCGCATCGCTCGCGCCCGACTGGTGGAGGGCGTTCGGCGATCCGCTCCTCGACGACCTCGAGATCCGCGCGCTCGCGAACAATCAGAGCGTCCAGGCGATCGCCGCGCGCTACGACCAGGCGAAGGCGACGCTCGCGTCGGTCGCGTCCGCGCAATGGCCGAGCGTCGGCCTGACGGCGGGCGCGGCGCGCGCGCGGATCTCCGCCGACCGGCCGCTCACGAACTACGCGCAATCGAACCATTCGACCGTGCAGAACGACGCGCAGATCGGCGCGACGGTCAGCTACGAGCCGGACCTGTTCGGCCGGATTCGCCGCTCGGTCGAATCCGCGCAGGCGTCGACCGATCAGGCGCGCGACGACCTCGCGAACGCGCGCCTCGTGATGACGGCAAGCCTCGCGACGAGCTACCTCGCGCTGCGCGAGACCGACGCGGAGATCGACGTGCTGGACCGCTCGGTCGCGCTGCAGCAGAAGGCGCTCGATTTCGTGTCCGCGCAGCACGAGCTCGGCGCCGTGTCCGGCCTCAATCTGATGCAGCAGAAGGCGCAGCTCGACGCAACGCGCACGCAGGCGCAACTGCTGCTGAACCAGCGCGCGCAGCTCGAGCACGCGATCGCGACGCTCGTCGGCACGCCCGCGCCGACGTTCTCGATCCCGCCGCGCGTGCAGACGCTCGCCGCGCCGATGCTGCCCGCCGGGCTGCCGAGCGACCTGCTGCAGCGCCGGCCGGACGTCGCGTCGGCCGAGCGCGCGATGGCGGCGGCCAATGCGCAGATCGGCGTCGCGCGCGCCGCGTATTTTCCGCGGATCGCGCTGTCGCCGACGCTCGGCTGGGACGCGACCCGCTTTGCCAGCCTCTTCACGGTGCCGAGCCTGTTGTGGTCGGTCGGCGCATCGCTCGCGCAGCCGCTGTTCGAGGGCGGTCGGCTCGCGGCGGGCGTCGCGTATGCGCAGGCGGGCTATACGGCCGCGCAGGCGAATTACCGGCAGACCGTGCTGACCGCGTTCGAGGAAGTACAGAATGCGGTCACGGGGCTCGCGGTGCTCGACGAGGCCGAGCGCCGCGCGCAGGCGGCCGTCGACGACGCGCAGCGGCTCGTCGGCCTCGCGCAGGACCGCTATGCGGGCGGCCTGACCGCGTACATCGACGTGATCAGCGCGCAACAGCAGTTGCTGACGAGCGAGCGCCAGGAAGTGCAGATCCGCGGGCAGCGCGCGGCGCTCGTCGTGTATCTCGCGAAGGCGCTCGGCGGCGGGTGGAGCGCGGCCGAGACGGAGGAGGCGCAGCGGCCCGCCGGCGTCGCTCCGATGCCGGCCGATGGGTCGCGGGATGCCGCACCGCGCGCGGCGGCGAACGGAGTCGGAGTCGGAGTCGGAGTCGGAGTCGGAGCCGGAGCCGGAGCCGGAGCCGGAGCCGAAGCCGGAGCCGAAGCCGAAGCCGGAGCCGGAGCCGGAGCCGGAGCCGGAGCCGGAGCCGGGAACGAGGCTGGAACGGGCAAAGCCGTCGCGCCGACAGGCGCCCCGGTGGCCTCGACGTCGGGCACCGCCACGTCGACCGCCATCGTGCCGACCACCGCCGCGCTGACCGCTGCCACGTCGGCCGTACCCACGTCGGCCGTACCCACGTCGGCCGTATCCACGTCGGCCATATCCACGTCGGCCATATCCACGTCGGCCGTATCCACGTCGGCCATATCCGCACGGCTCGCCGTCACGCCAGCCGAATCTGCACGATCCGCGGGGATGGGCGCACAATTTATGGCGAACGCCGGGACGACGCGGGCCGCCGCCCCGCCCAGGCGGTCGGCCGACGCGTCATAGCGGCACACGACCGGCACAACGGGACAGAACATGAAAGTACTGATCGTCGAAGATGAAGCGAAAGTAGTCGATTACCTGAAGAGCGGCCTCGCCGACGAGGGCTGGATCGTCGACGCCGCGACCGACGGCGAGGAAGGCGCATGGATGGCGGTCGAGTACGACTACGACGTCGTCGTCCTCGACGTGATGCTGCCGAAAGTCGACGGCTTCGGCGTGCTGCGGGCGCTGCGCGCGCACAAGGACACGCCCGTCATCATGCTGACCGCGCGCGACCGTGTCGACGACCGCGTGCGCGGCCTGCGCGGCGGCGCCGACGACTACCTGACGAAGCCGTTCTCGTTCCTCGAGCTCGTCGAGCGGCTGCGCGCGCTGACGCGGCGCGCGCGCGTGCAGGAATCGACGCTGATTTCGATCGGCGACCTGCGCGTCGACCTGATCAGTCGCCGCGCGACGCGCAACGGCGTGCGCCTCGACCTCACCGCGCAGGAGTTCCAGCTGCTCGGCGTGCTCGCGCGCCGGCGCGGCGAAGTGCTGTCGAAGACGACGATCACCGAGCTCGTCTGGGACGTGAACTTCGACAGCAACGCGAACGTCGTCGAGACCGCGATCAAGCGGCTGCGCGCCAAGCTCGACGGCCCGTTCGCGGACAAGCTGCTGCATACGATCCGCGGGATGGGCTACGTGCTCGAGGAACGCGCGGACGCCGACGCGGAGGCCAAACGATCATGACGCGCTCGATTTCGCGGCGGCTGTCGGTCCTGTTCGGCGCCGCGTCGCTGTTCGTCTTCACGCTCGTCGGCGTCGGCCTGTTCGCGATGATGGAGCGGCAGTTGTTCGCCGAGCTGCGCGCGACGCTCGACACGCGCACGAAAATCGCCGCGATGATCGTGTCGCACGGCACGACGGCCGCGCGCTTCAAGCTCACGCAGGACAAGCTCGCGGATCTCGAACCGCCCGACGGCTCGACCCGCTATCACGTCGACAGCGCCGATCCCGCGTTCCGCTTCGGCAAGGCCGTCGAGGGCGAGCCCGACGGCCCGGCCGCCGACGGCTTCCTGCGGCTGCGCCCGCGCGGCAGCGAGTACGACGTGATGACGAAGACCGTCGTGCTGCCCGCGAGCGGCGAGCGGCCGACGCTCACGCTCGTCGTGTCGACCGCGTGCGAGCGCACGCAGAAGATGCTGCGCCACATCATGATGACGCTCGCCGCGCTGATCGCGGCCGCGACGCTCGCGACACTGCTATTGAGCCGCGCGGTCACGCGCGTGGGGCTCGCGCCGCTCGTACAGCTATCGCGCGAGGCGGCATCGCTCGGCCCCGCGAACCGGCGGCAGCGGCTGCACACCGACGCGCTGCCGCGCGAGCTGCACGATCTCGCGACGTCGTTCAACGGCGCGCTCGAACGGATCGAGCACGCGCACGAGCGGCTCGAATCGTTCAACGCGGACGTCGCGCACGAGCTGCGCACGCCCGTCAGCATCCTGATCGGCCAGACGCAGGTCGCGCTCGCGCGCGAGCGCTCGGCCGACCGGCTGCGCGAGACGCTCGAATCGAATCTCGAGGAGTTCGAACGGCTGCGGATCATCGTCAACGACATGCTGTTCCTCGCGCGCTGCGACCGCGGCGAGCGCGCGACCGATCTCGCCGACGTGTCGCTCGCGGCCGAGGTCACGCGCATGCTCGCGTTCCTCGAGATGTCGTTCGACGACGCGCAGCTGCGCTCGACGCTCGCGGGCGATGCGCGCGCGAGCGTCGACCCGTCGCTGTTCGGCCGCGCGATGACGAACCTGCTGATCAACGCGATCCAGCATACGCGGCCGGACAACACGATCCGCGTGACGATCGCGCCGCGCGGCGAGACGGTCGAGATCGCGGTGTCGAATCCGGGCGAGCCGATCGATGCGACCGCGCGCGCACATCTGTTCGAGCGCTTCTACCGGCTAGAGGAAGCGCGCGCGAACAGCGACGAGAACCACGGGCTGGGGCTTTCGATCGTGAAGGCGGTCGCCGAGATGCACGGCGGCACCGGGTTCGTCACATGCGCGCACGGATGGAACACGATCGGGTTCTCGGTCGCCGCGCGGCCGGCCGACGCCGAGCCGCAGGCGCGCGACGTGCGGACGGCGGCGGCCACGCGGCGGCCGACGCTGAAGGCGACTTGAGCGGCGGGCGACGGGCGACGGGCGACGGGCGACGGACAGCGGACAGCGGACAGCGGGCGACGGGCGACGGGCAGCGGACAGCGGGCAGCGGGCAGCGGGCAGCGGGCAGCGGGCGACGGACAGCGGACAGCGGACAGCGGACAGCGGACAGCGGGCGACAATCGACGCAGGCCATCCGCTGCGCGATGGCCAGCGCGATGCCCACGGCGTCGCTTCGCTCATCCAAACCATCGCGCGAAACCGCCGTCGACAGCCCGCCGCTCAACGCACCGCGACCCGCCTCGCCTCTTCGTCCTCCGTCTCGCCGAGCGGCACCGCATCCTGCCAGCGCCGCACGTAATCGGGCACGCCTGCCGGCGCGGCGTCGGTGATCGGCGCGAAATGCGCGTCGCGCATCGGCAGCACGCCCGCCCACACCGGCAGGCCGAGATCCGCTTCGTCGTCCTTCGGGCCGCCCGTGCGGATCTTCGTCGCGGCTTCGTCGAGCGCGATGCGCAACACGGTCGTCGCCGCGAGCTCGTTCGCGTCGCCCGGCCGCGCTTCGCGGCTGCGGCCCGGCGCGATCCGCTCGACGAACGTGTCGAGCACGGCCGCCTTGCGCGAATCGGGCACGACCTCGAACTCGCCGTAGATCACCGCCGATCGATAGTTCATCGAATGATTGAACGCCGAGCGCGCGAGCACGAGGCCGTCGAGATGCGTAACCGTCACGCACACCTGCGCGCCCGCCGCCGCGAGCTTCAGCATCCGGCTTCCGTTCGAGCCGTGGATGTACAGATGATCGTCCTCGCGCCAGCACGCGGTCGGGATGCAATGCACGCCCGACTCGTCGGCGAACGCGACGTGGCACACGTAGGCGGCGTCGAGAATCGCTTCGAGGGTCGCACGGTCGTAGTGGCCGCGATAGGCGACGCGGCGCAAGCGGGTGCGCGCGGTCGGTGCGGGGGGCGAGGAATCGGCTGCAGTCGAGGTCATCGGCGTGGCTCCTGCATGGGCATGTTCGTTTCAACGGACTCGACGATAAAAAATCTGTGGCACCATGAATAGATCCATGTGATTACTAATTTTTGGAGCCACGATGGACTACGGCGTATTGCTGTCGAATTTCGAGCGGGACAACGCACACGATGCGCTCGCGCGCGCGTCGCAGCAGCATCGGCTCTATGCATGCCTGCGCACGGCGATCCTGAACGGCACGCTCGAGCCCGGCACGTATCTGCTGTCGTCGCGCGCGCTCGCCGAAACGCTGCGCATCGCGCGCAACACGGTGCTCTATGCGTACGAGCGGCTTGCCGTCGAGGGCTTCGTCGTCGCGCGGCGGCAAGGCACGATGGTCGCGCGCGTCGGCCTGCCCGCCACGGGGGCGTCCGCATCGTCCACTCGCGCAAGGCCCGCGCTGTCGCGGCACATCGCGGATCTGCCGGACACCGACATCGACGACGAGCAAGCGCCGCTGCCGTTCCTTCCGGGGATGCCGGCGCTCGACCAGTTTCCGCTCGCGTCGTGGCGGCGCGCGGTCGAGCGCGCGTGGCGGCGGATCGGCCCCGCGCAGCTCGGGCATGCGCCGCTCGGCGGCAACCTGCGGCTGCGGCAGGCGATCGCCGAATATCTGCGCGTGTCGCGCGGGATCGGCTGCGACGCGGACCAGGTGTTCGTCACCGACGGCACGCAGCACGGCCTCGACCTGTGCGCGCGCACACTCGCCGACGCGGGCGATACCGTCTGGATCGAGAACCCCGGCTATGCAGGCGCGCGCGCGGCGTTCGAGGCGGCCGACCTGCGGCTCGTGCCGATCCCCGTCGACGCCGACGGCCTCGCGCCGACCGCCGACCACTGGCACACGCATCCGCCTCGGCTCGTCTACATCACGCCGTCGCACCAGTACCCGCTCGGCGCGGTGATGAGCGTCGAGCGGCGCGTCGCGCTCGTCGCGGATGCGCGCGCGGCGGGCGCATGGATCGTCGAAGACGACTACGACAGCGAGTTCCGCCATTTCGGCGCGCCGCTCGCCGCGCTGCAGAGCCTCGGCGACGACGCGCCCGTCGTCTATCTCGGCACGTTCAGCAAGACGATGTTTCCGACGCTGCGGATCGGCTTCGTCGTTGCGTCCGCGGCGCTCGCGCCGGAGCTGCGCCGCACGATCGGCGCGCTGACGCCGCGCGGCCGCCTCGCCGAGCAGCTCGCGCTCGCGGATTTCATCGAAGCGGGACATTTCACGCGGCATCTGCGCCGGATGCGCCGGCTCTACGAGGAGCGGCGCGACGTGCTGCAGGACGCGCTCGCGCGCCATCTCGGCGGCGCGCTGACGGTGTCGGGCGGCGCGGGCGGCATGCATCTGTCCGCGCGGCTCGACGCGCCCGTCGCCGATGTGGACGTCGCGCGCGCGGCGATGGCCCGCTCGATCACGGTGCGGCCGCTGTCGCGCTTCTGCCTGCCGCGCACCGATCACGCCGCGTACAACGGCCTCGTGCTCGGCTACGGCGCGGTGCCGACCGAGCGGATCGACGCGTGCGTGCGGCGCCTAGGCGTCGCGATAGACGATGCGCTGCGCGATGCGCGGGCCGCGCGCCGCAACGACGGCGGCGTCGCCGACGCGATCGCGTAGCGGCCGCTCACGCGCGCGGCTCGTCGCGCGTCGAGCGCGCGCTGCCGCGCAACAGTCCGTTGCGGTCGGCTTCCGCGCAGGTCGCGAAGCCGTGCCGCGAGACGACGCCGCGCCGGTCGAACACGACGTAGTACGGCCGATGGTCGTTGCCGTGGCGCAGATCGTAGTTGTAGCAGACGCCCGCGCCGTTGCGGACCATCCAGACGCTCGCCGGATTGCCGCCCGCCGCCACGATCTGCACCTGCGTCGCGCCCGGCTGCGCGGCCGCCTTCGGCAGCGGCAGCCTCGCATACGAGAACGCGTCGAACCAGCCGCTGAACCACGAACAGCCGCTCATCAGCAACGCGGCGGCGAGCGGAAAAGCGAGTACGGGAACGGTGCGGTTCGTCGTCTGAAATGGCATGCTGCTCAGCCGTGCGGCACGAAGCCGTCGCAGTGGAAAACTGCATGCTAATCGACGTTTCGCTCTCTTTTTGTTGAATTTTCTAAAAACAATCGGAAAAACAACGCATCGTTCGATGCGCGCCGTCAATCGACCCACTCCGTCCACAACACGGTCAGCACCGTCATCAGCGCCGGACCGATGAAAAGGCCGAGCAGCCCGAACGTCTCCGCGCCGCCGAGAATGCCGAACAAAACGAGCAGGAACGGCAGCCGCGCCGAGCTGCCGATCAGCACCGGGCGCACGAAGTGCTCGGCGACGAACACGACGACGGAGCCGAACGCCGCGAGCCCGATCGCCCAGCCGAGCGCCCCTTGCACGAAAAGCCACAATGCCGCGCCGCAGAACACGAGCGGCGCGCAGAACGGCAGCATCGCGGCGACGGCCGTCACGAGGCCGAGCAGCGCCGCGTGCGGCAGGCCGGCGAACGCATACGCAACGCCGAGCAGCACGCCTTCGCCGAAGCCGACGACGACGAGCCCCGTCACCGTCCCGTACACGGCCGCCGCCATCCGCTGCAGCAGCGCGGCGCCGTTGTCGCCGAACGCGCGCCGCACGCCGGTGAGCAGCGCGCCCGACAGGCGCGGGCCTGCCTGGAAGATCACGAACAGCGTGACGAGCATGAAGCCGAACAGCACCGCCGCGTGCGCGACCCGCGAGCCGAAGTGCCGGCCGAACGTGACGACGGTCCCGCCGTCGACGCCCTTGACGGCCGCTTCCGGATGCAGCGGCTTCGCGAGATAAGCCTGCCACCACGCGCTCGCCTGCTGCGAGCCGAACGGCAGATGCGCGAGCGCGTCGGGCGCGGGAATGCCGGTCTGCTCGGCGCGATGCAGCCAGCCGAGCAGTTCGTGGCTCTGATCGACCGCCTCGACGAGCCCGGCCGCGATGGGCACGACGACGAACAGCGCGACCGCCGTCGTCAGCGCGGCGGCGACGAGCGTCGCGCGGCCGTGGAAGCCGGGATGCGCATCGATGCGGCGCAGCGCCGGCCACAGCGCGATCGCGACGACGCATGCCCATGCAATCGCGGGAATGAAATCGCGGATCACCCACAACGCGAGCGCGACGAGCGCCGCATACAGCGCGCCGAGCGCGATCGACTGGGCCTTCGGACGGCCGGACGGCTCCGGCGGGACAGACGCGTTCTGAATCATGAGGACTCTTGGCGAAATGAGAAAGCGCGGCAAGCGCCGCGACACCGCCATCTTAATGGACGCGCGCGCCGCCGCCGGTGCGGCGGCCGACCGTCGCGCGCGTGCGCCTTCAGCGCAGCGTTTTCGTCATGAACACGCGGCTCGCGCCGGGCGGATCGCACGGCACTTCGCCGAACCGTCGCCAGCCGAGCTTCTCGTAGAACGCAGGCGCCTGGAAGCTGATCGTGTACAGCACGGCCGCCCCGCAGCCGCGCCCGCGCCCTTCCTCCTCGGCGAGCCGCAGGATCTCGCGGCCGATGCCGTCGCCGCGCAGCGTGTCGGTCAGATAGAACAGGTCGACGAACATCAGGCCGAGCGACGTGCGGCCCGTCAGGCCGCCGAGCAGCTCGCCCGTGTCCGGATCTTTCGCGAACACGGCGAGCGGACGTTCGTCGTTGACGCCGGCGCGTTCGACGTTGTACGCGGTCAGGCCCGCGCCGATGAATTCGATCTCCGCAGGTTCGGGGCGGTCGGTGACGACGAGCGTGACGGGCGGCATGGCGGTCCTTCGGGGCGTGGCGGATGTCGAGTCGATGCGCACTGAGACGGCCATCTTAGCGTGCGCGCGCCGTTGGCTCAAACGCGCGTGCTCCGTCACGCGCCTTCGTCGCGCCCATCGGCATCAGCCGACGACGTGATAGCCGCCGTCGACGTATTCGACGTTGCCCGTCAGCGCAGCCGCATCGTCGCTCGCGAGAAACGCGGCGACGTGGCCGACGTCGTCGATGTCGACGAGGCGATGCCCCGGCGTGCGCGCGCGGACGCGCTCGAGCAGCGCGTCGAAGCGGTCGATGCCGGACGCGGCGCGCGTCTTCAGCGGCCCGGGCGACAACGCGTGCACGCGAATGCGCCGCGGCCCGAGCTCCGCGGCGAGGTAGCGCACCGAGCTCTCGAGCGCCGCCTTCACCGGCCCCATCAGGTTGTAGTCCTCGACCACCCGTTCGGCGCCGTAGAACGTGACGGTCATCAGGCAGCCGCCGCTCGCCATCAGCGGCTCGGCAAGACGCGCGACGCGGATGAACGAGTGGCACGACACGTCCATCGCCATCGCGAAGCCCGCCTGCGAGCAGTCCGTCACGCGGCGATGCAGGTCTTCCGTCGGCGCGAACGCGATCGAATGCAGCACGAAGTCGAGCCGCCCCCATTCGCGCTCGATGCGCGCGAACACGTCTTCGAGCTGGCCGGGCTCGCGCACGTCGCACGGCACGACGAGCTGGCTTTCGAGGCGCTGCGCGAGCGGCCGGACGTAAGGCTCGGCCTTCGCGTTCAAGTAAGTGATCGCGAGCTCGGCGCCCTGCTCGCGCATGACCTTCGCGCAGCCGAACGCGATGCTGCTTTCGTTTGCAATGCCGATGATCAAGCCACGCTTCTGCTGAAGACGCATAGGGATCTCCTTCGACGATCGTTCGATGGCGTGCGGGCGACGCGCGGGACCGCATCGCGAAGATCGGCGTGTCGATGCGAATCGACACATTCACGTCACGCATGCCGTGCCGCCGTCCGCGCTCGCGCGGCACACGGCCGCGCGTCGCTCGCCTGTCGACTGTCGGCGATCGATGCGGGCCGAGTGTTGATCGACATCAACGGGACACGGGTCGGCAGATCTCGTTTCGCCTGCGGGAAGCGGCTCGCTTCATCGCGAACAGGCACTGCGCGGCGGCGCGATGCAAACGCCACATGCCGCGTGCAGGGCGGCATCGTGGCGGGCAAGCGTCGAGGGCGAACGATATCGGACGATGCCGCACATGAGCGCCCAAAGAAAACGGGCGGACGACGTGACGTCGCCCGCCCGCGGCCGGGTCATACCGCCCGCCGCCACAATGTGCGACGCGCTGCGCCGTGAACGCCCGTTAGGGCGGCAGCGCGAGCGCCGTTTCGCACGCGTGCGGCGCCGAATCGCCGAATCGCCGAATCGTCGATGGCGCAGCGGCCGGCGCGAACGCATCGTCGCCGCTCGGCCCGACGCGCGCGCGCCCGATTCGCCGCCCGATCCCGTCAAGCCGCGCGATAGCGCTCGAGCCAGTGCGCGTACGGCGCGGGCAGTGTCCACGCGGCGCGATCGACGCCGAGCTCGAGCGCCGCGCGGTACGGCCAGTGCGGATCGGCGAGATGCGCGCGGCCGACCATCACGAGATCGAGCTGCCCGTCCTTGACGACGCGCTCCGCGAGCGCCGGCGTATCGATCCCCCAAGCGGACGCGACGGGCAACCGCGCTTCGCGGCGCACGCGCTCGGCGACCGGCGCGAGAAACGCGGGGCCCCAGGGAATCCGCGCGTCGGGCGTCGAGAAGCCGACCGTCACGCTCAGCAGATCGAGCCCTTCCTGCTTGAAGCGCTTCGCGAGCTCGATCGATTCGGCGAGCGTCTCCTCGTCGCGACCGTCGTACTCGATCACGCCGAAGCGCGCGGTGAGCGGCAGACGCTCGGGCCACACTTCGCGCACCGCCGCGAGCGTCTCGACGAGAAAGCGCCCGCGATTCTCCGCGCAGCCGCCGTACGCGTCGGTGCGGCGGTTCGAATGTACCGAGAAGAAGCTCTGCGCGAGATAACCGTGCGCGAAATGCAGCTCGAGCCACTCGAAGCCCGCGTCGAGCGCGCGCTTCGCGGCCGCGACGTAATCGGCCTTCACGCGCGCGATGTCGCCCACCGTCATCTCGCGCGGCACCTTCGGCAGATGCGCGCCGTACGGCGCCGCCGACGGCGCGATCGTCCGCCAGCCGCGCGGATCGCCATCGGCGATGTGGTCGTCGCCTTCCCACGGACGGTTCGCGCTCGCCTTGCGGCCCGCATGCGCGAGCTGGATGCCGGGCACCGCGCCCGCCGCCTTGATCGCGTCGACCGAGCGTTCGAACGCGGCCGCCTGCTCGTCGTTCCAGAGGCCGGTGCAGCCCGGCGTGATGCGGCCTTCCGGAGATACCGCGGTCGCCTCGGCGATCACGAGCCCCGCGCCGCCGCGCGCGACGCCCGCGAGATGCACGTGATGCCATTCGTTGGCGACGCCGTCCTCGGCGACGTACTGACACATCGGCGGCACCGCGATGCGGTTGCGCAGCTTGACGTCCTTCAACTGAAGCGGTTCGAACAATGCAGCCATCTGCTACTCCTTCGGTGTGCGTGTTGCGGGTCGGTGAAGTGATGCGGTGATGCGGTGATGAGAAGGGATGCGGTGATGCGAAGGGATGCGATGCAATGACGTCGTTCGCCGATGCACGGGCATCGCGACGCGGCGCATGCGCCGCGGGCGGCGCGCCGGATGGCCGCCCGCACGGCGCGTTACTTCTCGAGCAGCTCGAGCAGCGCTTCGGCGACGGGCTCCGACGACGCCGGGTTCTGCCCGGTGACGAGCCGCCCGTCGACGACGACGTGCGGCGCCCAGTCGGCCGCGCGCGAATAGTCGCCGCCGTTCGTCTTCAGCATGTCCTCGACGAGGAACGGCACGACTTCGGTGAGCTCAACGGCCGCTTCCTCGCTGTTCGTGAAGCCCGTAACCTTGCGGCCCTTGACAAGCGGCGCGCCGGACGCGTCCTTCACGTGGCGCAGCACGCCAGGCGCGTGACAGACGGCTGCGACCGGCTTGTTCGTCGCGACCGCGCGCTCGATCAGCGCGATCGAATGACGGTCCTCGGCGAGATCCCACAGCGGACCGTGGCCGCCCGGATAGAACACGGCGTCGTAATCGTCGATCGACACGTCGGCGAGCTTGCGCGTCGACGCGAGCGCGGACTGTGCTTCGGGGTCCTTGTCGAAGCGGCGAGTCGCATCGCTCTGCGCCGCCGGATCGCTGCTCTTCGGATCGACGGGCGGCAGCCCGCCGCGCGGCGACGCGAGCGTCAGCTCGACGCCCGCGTCCTTCAGCGCGTAGTACGGCGCGGCCAGTTCCTCGAGCCAGAAACCGGTTTTCTTGCCGGTCGCGCCGAGTTCGTCGTGCGAAGTCAGGACTACGAGAATCTTCATTTGGATGCCCTCCTTGAAGCGTTGAAATCAAGCGGCGCGGCCCGCCCGGACCCGCCGGTCCTGCATCCTCGAACCGCTCGAACGCGCGCTCGCGGCGAGCGCGCGGCGATCCGCGTCGCGCGCCGCATCGTCGTCACGGCGCATCACGTCACGTCACGTCACGTCACGTCACGTCACGTCACATCGCATCACGTCACATCGCGTCTCGTCACGTCACGTCGCTGCGCGGCGTTCAGCCATCGAGCGCCGCCGTCGCATGCATGACCCGTCGCGCAACATCGCCGGCGAGCATGTCGAAGGCGATGCCATGGTCGAACGGGCGCGGCATCGCGTCGAGGCTTTCGTCGCCCGCGCGGGTGCGCGTCATTGCCGCTTCGGTCCGTTCGCCGAACCCGATTCGCACAAGCATCGCGATCATCGAAATGCGGCATGTCACGCCCCGCTATTAGACCAGTCGTCTAGAAAATGACGGTAAAAAAACGCGGCGGCGCGACGTTCATCGTACGCGCCGCCGCGCATTGAATTTCGTGCTCAGCGCGCCCCTGGCAGACCGAGGATGCGGCGGGTGGTCGCCATCGCGGTCGCGAGCGGCTCGCCGTTGCGCCGGATCTTTTCGATCAGCGTCGCACCGACCCACAGTTCGTAAAGCGTCGCGGCGGTCTGCTGCGCATCGAGATCGACCTTCAGCGAACCATCCTCGAAGGCCGCCGCGATGCACGCGGCGAGCCGCGCGACGATCTGCGTCGTGCCGCGATCGAGCGCCGCACGCATCGCCTCCGACAGATCGCAAACCTCCGCGCCGAGCTTGACGACGAGGCACTTGCCCTCGGGATCGTTACCCGCCTGGATGTCCTGCCACTGGCTCCAATAGCGCATCAGCCGACCGGCCGCGGGGCCGGAGCCGCGCACGAGCAGCGCGTCGAGATGCGCGAGGTAGTCGGCGAAGTACGACTCGAGGATCGATTCGCCGAATGCTTCTTTCGACCCGAAATAATGGTAGAACGACCCTTTCGGCACGCCGGCCGCCGCCAGAATCTCGTTCAGACCGACGCCCGTGAAGCCCTTGCAGAGCATGATGGGCTTGGCGGTGTCGAGGATGTGCTGCCGCACGTCGGCGGTGGTGGCTGCTGCGTTCATGAGGGCGGATGATAGCGCGGGATTAGACCAGTCGTCTAGAAGGCGTTGAATGCCCCTGCCGCGCGTGTGGAACGGCTCCGAAAGCGAAACAGCCAACGAGCGGCGGGCGACGGCGACGGGCAACAGGCAACAGGCAACAGGCGACGGGCGACGGGCGACGGGCGACGGGCAACGAGCAACGAGCAACGAGCAACAGGCAACGAGCGACGAGCGACGAGCAACGAGCAACAGGCAACGAGCAACGGACGACGGACGACGGCGTTCGATCACCGCTCCCCGTGCTTTCGCCGCGCAGCGTCAAGCGCATCTTTCACCCGATACGGCTCAGTCCGCGCTGTAGACGGTCAATCCTTCCATCGGATTCATTGCCGCCTCCCACGGACGCGCCGCGATGGCTCGCATCGCTTCTTCATAGCCCGCACGCTGGCGGGCAGCGATGCCGGCCGGGGTGAAATCGATGTCCTTCAACTGGTTGTCCCCGTCGAGCCGAGGCGCGGCGAGCTTGATGAGACGCATGCTGGTATGGCAGCCCCAGGCGGCCAGTTCCCTGACCTCGGCCGTCGCACGCTCGGCTTCGGGCAAGCGCTTGACCAGTTCGCGGATCACATGGCGCAGACGGTGTATCTGCTGCTGGCGCGCGATATGACTGTCGGTGCGGCTCGCGTACTGGATGTCTTTTTGTCGTTCCGATATCTGCCACAGGCTTTCCGGTTCGGGGCCGGTCGGATTCCACATCTGCACCGAGAAGATGACCGAACTCTTGCGAGGGTTATCGTCCAGCACCACTTCTACCGGCGTATTGGAATAGACGCCGCCATCCCAATAGGGCTCGCCATCGATGCGCACCGCCGGAAAAGCGGGCGGCAGCGCCCCCGAACTCATGACGTGCTCGACGGTCAGGCGCTGCTCGCGCGAGTCGAAATAGCGCATCGCGCCCGTGCACGCGTTCACTGCGCCGACGGTCAGGCGCGGATGCCCGGCGTTCAGCAGGTCGAAGTCGACGAGAGCGGTCAGCGTTTCGCGGAGCGGCGCCACCAGATAATACGACGCGCGATCCACGCCCAATCGGGCCAGCGGCCCGAGCCAGGAAGCCGGATTGGGCAGGAAGAATCCCGCTATGCCGCCGCCGATGATCATCAGCTCGGCAAGCGTCTTGTCCCAGCCGAGCCATGCGGCGGATACGTCCAGGCGGGTCTGGTCGGTGACCCGATTCCAGAACTCCGCTAAGCGCCGATAGCGGCGCTCCGGCGGATTCCCGACGATCAACGCGGCGTTGATCGCGCCGATGGAGGTACCGACCACCCAATCCGGCCGTATTCGGGATTCATCCAGCGCCTGGTAGACGCCGAGTTGGTAGGCGCCCAATGCGCCGCCGCCCTGAAATACGAGAACGACTTGCCCTGGCAATTCCATTCGTGCCGGCTGGCTCACGGTCATGGCTCGCCCCGCTGAATTGTTCCGCCGATGCGCCGTCGATGATGCGGTCCACGCGCCGTTGCGCCGGCGCCGGCGCCCCGGACTGGGCCGGCCACCGATCGATTGCCCGCGTTGCGTCGCGCTTTCAACGCATTGCTTCGCCGAGCGCGGCGTCTGGTCGGACCTGAATACCATGATCAAGTGTAGGCGATGGACGCATTCACGCCGCTGCTTGCCGCCCATGGCCTCGAGCACACGTGACCGCGTGCCGATCGATGAACTGGCCGGGCGACAACGCCATGTCGCTTCCACACGTCAACTGCGCGTGCAGCATGCAAACGGGCATTCGCGGTCTGAGCTTGCGGCGCGCGACGGTTTCGAATATCCACACGGGCCGATATTGCGACATGCGCCGCAGTGCGCGCCTTGCATGCCACGAGACGTCCGCTATGCTTCATTCGACCGACCTATCCCGACGAGGATCGTCATCGTGCACGAAAGCGCCCAATCCGATCGCCATCCCCTCCTGTCCACGACAGGCCTCGCTCAAAGACGAAACCGGCGGTGCATCACGCTACGGCTACGGCTTGCGACCGCGCTTGCTGCATGGGCAAGCGCGGTCGCCGCCGACGCGGCCCCGCCTCCGTCGAACCTGATTCCCAAGGACGCCGAACAAGCATTCGCCACGACCGCCACCGGCCTTCAAATCTATTCCTGCGAATACGACGGCAACCACCGTATCGCATGGGTGTTCCAGCACCCCGAAGCCACGCTTTACGACGCGTCCGGCGTCGCCGTGATCCGGCACGGCGCCGGCCCGTCGTGGGAAGCGCGGGACGGCAGCCGCATCGTCGGCGAGAAAATCGCCGATGCGCCGAGTCCGAACGCGGGCAGCATTCCTCAACTGCTCCTGTCGACGCACGCGGCCGCGAACGGCTCGCTCGCGTCCGTGCGCTACGTGCAGCGGCTCGACACGACGGGCGGCGCCGCGCCCGCGACGCCGTGCTCGGCCGAGCATCAAGTCGGCAGCTCGCCGTATTACGCGCATTACGTCTTCTGGAAGTAAGCGTAAGCCGGCTCACCCCACGGCGATGTCGGCGTGCGCGCATCCGACGATGCGCGCCGCCATCGCCGCCCTTTCGTCCGGCCTCGCGTCGATGCGGCCGGTTATCCGCTCACCCGCGACTCTCGAGCCAATGCAGGCTGAACAATCGTGCGTCATCGACCCAAACCGTCCCCGGCGTAAACCCCGCCGATCGCGCCAGTTCGCGAAACCCGTCGACCGTGAACTTGTGCGAGTTCTCCGTATGCAGCGTCTCGCCGGCCTCGAACCGGAACGCATACCCGGCGACGCGCACCGTCTGCGCACGCAGGCTCACGAGGTGCATTTCGATGCGCTGACGCTCGTCGTCGTAGAACGCACGATGCGCCCACGCATCGTGCGCGAAATCGGCGCCCAACTCGGCATTCGCGCGCGCGAGCAGATTCAGATTGAATGCGGCCGTCACGCCCGCCGAGTCGTTGTACGCGCGATGCAGGATCGACACGTCCTTCACGAGATCGACGCCGATCAGAAGGCCGCCGCCCTCCAGCAACGAAGCGGCGCGGCGCAAGAACGCCGAAGCCTCGTCGGGCGAGAAATTGCCGATCGTCGAGCCGAGAAAGCACCCGACGCGCCTGCCCTTCACACGCTCGAGCGCGCGCAATTGATCGGACTGCAGATAATCGGCGACGACCGGCTGCACGTCGAGCCACGAATACGCGTCGCGCAGCGCGGCGGCCGCGTGCGCGAGATGATCGGCCGAGATGTCGACGGGCAGGTAGCGCGCGGGCGGATTCGACACCGCGCACGCATCGAGCAGCACGCGGATCTTCGACAGCGACCCCGCGCCGAACTCGATCAGGTTCGCGTCGCGGCCGATCTGCGCGGCGATCTCGGCTGCGCGACGTTTCAGGATCGCGAGCTCGGTGCGCGTCGGATAGTACTCGGGCAGCTCGCAGATCCGATCGAACAACGCGGAACCCGCCGCGTCGTAGAAATATTTCGGCGCGATGCTGCGCGGCGAGCGGCGCAGTCCGGCGATCAGGTCGCGGCCGAACGCGCTGTCGCGCGTCGCTTCGATCGCCACGCCCGCGGCGGCTTCCATCCCTTCAGATATCTCTCGCAAGACGCACTCCCGTGAATTGCCAGCGCGCGGCCGGCGGAAAAAAATTGCGGTACGTCGCGCGCGCGTGTCCCGGCGGCGTCGCGACACTGCTGCCGCGCAGCACCTGCTGCCCGACCATGAACTTGCCGTTGTATTCCGCCGCCACGCCCGCCATCGGACGAAAGCCCGGATACGGGTCGTACGACGAGCGCGTCCACTGCCACACACGGCCCGTCATCTGCGCGATGCCCGGTGCGTCGAACGCCGCCTCCCATTCGGCTTCGGTCGGCAAGCGCGCACGCGCCCATTCCGCGTACGCGGCCGCTTCGTAGAAGCTCACGTGCGAGACGGGCGCGTCGCGCACGAGCGGCCGCAGCCCTTCGAATCCGAACTCGCGCCAGCCGAGCCCTTCGCCGCCGTCGGACGCGATCCAGTACAGCGGCGCCTTCAATCCGTCGCGCTGGACCATCGCCCAGCCGTCGGACAGCCAGCACTCCGGACGCGAGTAGCCGTCGTCGTCGATGAACGCCGCGTAATCGCCGTTCGTCACGAGCCGGTCGGCGATCTCGTACGGCCGCAGGATCGTCCGATGACGCGGCCGCTCGTTGTCGAACGAGAAACCGCCGCCGTCGTGGCCGATCTCGACGATGCCGCCCTGCTGCGGCAGCCAGCGCGCGGCGCCGTTCGCGCGCGGCGCGTCGTCGGCCGGCGTCGCGTCGCTTCGATAGGCGGGCAGCATCGGATTCAGCGAGAACGCATGCAGGATGTCGGTGAGGATCAGCTCCTGATGCTGCTGTTCGTGATGCAGGCCGAGCGTGATCTCCGGCTCCATCGCGACCAGCGAAGAAAGATCGGCCGTGCGCAGCAGATCGAGCAGCGCGTCGTCGACGTGGCGTCGATAGCGATGCACGTCGTCGAGCGACGGGCGCGACAGCATCCCGCGCTGCGGCCGCGCATGCCGCGGGCCGAGCGCTTCGTAATACGAATTGAAGAGATACGGATAGCGCGAATCGAACAGCTTGTAGCCGCGTGCATGCCGCGCAAGGATCACGGTCTCGAAGAACCATGTCGTATGCGCGAGATGCCACTTCGTCGGACTCGCGTCCGGCATCGACTGCAACGCCTGATCCTCCGCGGACAGCGGTTTCGCGAGTTCGACGCTGTAACTGCGCACGTCCGTGAAGCCGCGCGCGAGGTCCGACGCGAGACTGCGCGTCGATTCTTCGTTCTTCGTCATCTGCACCGTCCCGACTGGATGGTTCGCTCGCGCGCGTCACGCCTCGCCTGCGAACCCATGCAACAAAGAATAGGACACGCGCGCGGCATCGCGACCTGAATCGCGACGTCGCGCGCGACAAGCACCGCTTTCGCGGCGCGCCCCGTTTGTGTGGATGAATGGCGTCGGTGTCAGCCGATCGTGATCGAGTCGATGCGATCGGGATAAAACGCGAGATGGCCGGCGATCTGCTTCATCGCATCGTGCGGCGTTTCATACGACCAAACCGCATCGACGCCGCGCTCGCCGGCGCCCTTGATGCTGTAGTACGACGCGTCGCCCTTGTACGGGCAATGGCTCGTGTGCGTCGTGCGTTCGAGCCGCGACATGTCGACGTCCTTGCGCGGCACGTACTGCACGGGCGGATATGACGCCTCGCGCAGCGTGAGCGCGTCGCGCGTATCGGCGAGCGCGTGGCCGCCCGCGTTGACGACGACACGCTCGCCCGTTGCTTCGATCGTGATCGGATGGTCCGGGCCAGGAATCTTGACGGTATGGCTTGACTGGGTCATGAAAGCTCCTCCGGTTGCGAAACATGCCGAACTTCGGCGACATCCTACGCCGCTCGGGCGCGGCGGGTGACGCGCGAGCCGCGAATTCTGAAGTTGAAGCGAACGAACAATCACCGTTGCGAACGCCGTTAATTGCGGCTCGTGCGAAGATCGGACGGCGATGCGCGCGGTTCGCTCTGAGGCTCGTCTGCGCAGATTTCATTCCTGCGTGCGCGGCGACAGTCGATCGATGGCCGATGCGCATCGCCCTTTCCGCATAGACCGTCGCGCTCGCCGAGGTTCCCTTCCGCACCATCGCGCGCAACGAACCGTTCACGAGCGCCGCCGCGCATCGCGCGTGCGCCGCACCCGCGAGTTTTTACTGAAAATACGACAAATACATTAAATAAAACCATCGATCTGCAAATACCATAGCGGCCGACACTGGCAATGACGTTTCGCACGGTGGATATGCACCGAACGCGCGCCCTCGATCGACCATCGCGGCGAACCGCATCAAAGCGCGGACCGCCTTCCTTCACTTCGCAGAGAGATTCATGCCCCGCCCCATCGTCGCCCGCATTCATCCCGACGCCGTCGCGCACAACCTTGCAATCGTCCGGCAAAAAGCGCCGCGCTCGCGCGTCTGGTCGGTCGTCAAGGCGAATGCCTACGGTCACGGCATCGAGCGAATCTATCCGGCGCTCGCGAACGCGGACGGCATCGCGCTCCTCGACCTCGACGAAGCGGTGCGCGTGCGCGAGCTCGGCTGGACGAAGCCGATCCTGCTGCTCGAAGGGATTTTCGAGGCCGCGGACGTCGAGATCGCCGACCGCCATCGGCTGACGGTCGCCGTGCACGGCGACGAGCCATTGAGGCTGCTGACGTCCGCGAAGACGACGCGGCCAATCGACATCCAGCTGAAGATGAACTCGGGGATGAACCGGCTCGGCTATCGGCCGGGCGCGTTCCGCGCCGCGTGGGAGCGCGCGGCCGCCGCGCCGTCGATCGGCGACATCGCGCTGATGATGCACTTCGCGAACGCCGACGAAGGCGAGATCGACTGGCAGATGCGCGCGTTCGACGCGGCGACCGATGGCCTGCCCGGCGAGCGCACGCTGTCGAACTCGGCGGCCGTGCTGTGGCATCCGCGCGCCCATCGCGACTGGGTGCGGCCCGGCACGATCCTGTACGGCGCGTCGCCGACGGGCGCGACCCGCCACATCGCCGATGTATCGCTGCGGCCGGCGATGACCGTCACGAGCCGGATCATCGGCGTGCAGACGCTCGCGGCGGGTGAGACGGCCGGCTACGGGCGCCGCTTCGCGGCCGAGCGCGAGATGCGCGTCGGCGTCGTCGCGTGCGGCTACGCGGACGGCTATCCACGCCACGCGCCGACCGGCACGCCGATCGCGGTCGACGGCGTGCGCACGCAGGTCGTCGGGCGCGTGTCGATGGACATGCTGAGCGTCGATCTCACGCCGTGCCCGAACGCAGGCGTCGGCTCGACGGTCGAGCTGTGGGGCGCGCAGGTGCGCGTCGACGACGTCGCCGAGGCCGCGGGCACGATCGGTTACGAGCTGATGTGCGCGCTCGCGCGGCGGGTGCCGGTGGTGGTCGATCCGTATCCGGCCGTGGCGGCGCAGCCCGAGCACGCACGAACGGGCAGCTACGGGCGCTGAGCGCAATCGGCCGGGCGGCGGCGGGCGACGCGTTCGGCCGCGTCGGCCGCGTCGGCGGCTTCGCGTTCGGCGCAGCGCGGACGACTCGCGCATTCGAAGCAGTTCGGCCCTCGGCCGATGGCGTGCGATCGACGACGACGCGCCCATTCGTGCGAAACGGATCTCGCGGCATTCGACGCCCGTCCGCGACCGCACGCCCGGCCGCGCAAACGCACCCGCGCACTCACTCCCGCCAACGCGCCGGCCGCTTTTCGAGAAACGCGTCGATGCCCTCGCACGCGTCCGGTTCCATCATGTTGCGCGCCATCACGTCGGACGCATACGCGTACGCGTCGTCGAGCGGCATCTGTCGCTGCCGGTAGAACATCGCCTTGCCGTAGCGCACCGCGGCAGCGCGCTTAGACGCGATCGCCGCGACCGTGCGCGCGATGGCCGCATCGAGCGCGTCCTCCGGCACCGCCTCGTTGACGAGCCCCCAGTCGACGGCCGTCGCCGCGTCGACGAAGCGCCCGGTGACGAGCATGTCGAACGCGCGCTTCGTCGACACGTTGCGGGAAAGCGCGACGGCGGGCGTCGCGCAGAACAGCCCGACGTTGATGCCGGACACCGCGAAGCGGGCCGTGTCGGCGGCGATCGCGAGATCGCACGACGCGACGAGCTGGCAGCCCGCCGCCGTCGCGATTCCGTGCACGCGCGCGACGACGGGCACGGGCAGCGCCTGAATCGCCTGCATCACGCGGCTGCATCGGCCGAACAGGTCCCGGTAGTACGCGAGATCGGGCGTGCCGCGCATCTCGCGCAGGTCGTGGCCCGCGCAGAACGCGCGGCCCTCGGCGGCGAGCACGACGCAGCGCACGCGCGGATCGTCGGCGAGCGTGGCGAGCTCGCGCTGCAGCGCGTCGAGCAGCGCCTCCGACAACGCGTTGAACTGCGACGGCCGGTTCAGGCGCAGCGTCGCAACGCCGTCGCGATCGTCGCGCAGCAGCGGCGGCGCCGACGCGTGGCTGGATGGTTCCATGTCGTCCTCCTCGATTGGCATGCGGATCTTGCCGGTGCGGACCGGTGCGCGCAGGTGCGGACAGCGGCCTCGCCCGGCGCGTTTTCGACAACTTCGGCAAAGGTATACGGTACCGCGACCGAATCAAACCGCATCGCGTCAAGCGATGCGAGCAAGCCGATCCGCCGATGCGGCGAAAAACCGACACCGCCCGCAGGAGATCGCCGCAGCGGTGGACATCGCCGGAAAAAGCTGTATATTCATACAGCTCGCACTGCCGGCGATCCATGCGAAAATCGCGTGCCGCCGGACAGCCCGACGGGCCGCCTCGCCCATCGGCGAGGCGGCCGAAGTCGATCGGGCATCGCGAGACGGGCCACGGAGAAGACAGAGTGAAACTAGTTGGATGCGGGTTGCTGTTATTGGCTTTCACGTCCTCGACATTCGCGAGCGAGCGATACGTCGAGATCTGGAATCCGCCCGAGGCGCGCACCGGCCCGAGCATCGGCGTGCGCCACGATCCGTCCGCCCGCAAGCCGGCACCGGCCGCGAAGCGCAAGCACGTCGCACCGCGCGTCGTCGAGGCGCGGATGCATCGTCCGCCCACTGCCGTGAAGATCGCGCCGAAGCCGCGCGCGATCGACGACGACCTGCCGCGCGCGACGCCCGCGCTGCCCTCGCCCGCCGCGCCCGACATCCCCCGCCAATTCACGCCGGACGGCAACGTGCTGCGCGTCGGCACGCGGGGCTACGGCGTCGAGGTCTCGCGCTAAAGGCCGCCGATCGCGGCCGCCAATCGACGCGCAGCCGATCACATGGAGGCGACGAAGACGGCCCAACCGTCTCGCTCTCGCTGGGCCGCAAAACGGCAAGACGGCCCGATCCATCGATGCATCCTCCGTCTTCCGCCCGGTGCGGCACATCGATGCACGCCCGTCGCCAATGGACGCACGCTGAACGAACGCCGCTCGCACTGAGGCATCGCTGCCATCCGCATGGCCGAGCGAACGACGCGCGGCGCGCGGCACGCACATCTTCCACGCAATGTTCTTGCGCTGTCGAATGCGGCCGAATACGGCACGCCGCGCACGTCAATCTGCAGCGGACGAAAATCGAACGCACACGTCGCGCGCCGCGACATCGCCGTCATGCGCGCGAATGAGCGAGAGTGAACGACACGCGCATGCCCATAGCGCGCACAAAAAAACAGCCGGCCCGAAGGCCGGCTGCTCGTTCGACTTCGCGCGCGACGCAAGCGCCGCGCCGAATGCCTCGCTTAGAAGCGGTGGACCAGGCCGACGCCGACACCCACTTGGCTGCGCGACGACGACGGCGACGAGTTGAAGCCGTCGCCGATCGATGCGGTCGCGTCGATGATCTTGCCGCCCGCGAGCGTCTTGCCGTTCGCACGCTGATACGCTTCGACCGCGTAGAGGCCCGTGCGCTTCGACAGGCTGTAGTACTGCGACAGCGTGAACTGATGGTACTGCGCCGCGCTCGTGATGCCGTTCGACTGCGTCGCGCGCGTGTACGCGTAGCCGCCCGCGAAGTCCCACGTCGCCGACGGCTTGAAGTGCAGCACCGCGCCCGCGGTGTTGAAGATCGCCGTGTTGCGGAAGGTCGAGTTCACGCCGGGGATGTATTGCACGTTCGAGTACGACACCGACACGTCCCACGCCGACGAGAACTGATAGCCCGCCGTCACCGCGACGCGCTGCTGCGCCTGCGCGGTCGTGTAGCCATTGTTGATCGCCGAAATGGCCGTCTGCGCGCCGCCGTTCGACGTCGCCGAATTCGCGCCCCACACGGCGCCGCCGCCCGGCGTCGAGTTGTTCACGCGCTGGAACGCAGCGGCGATGCCGAGCGGACCGTTCATGTACTGGATGCCCGCGCTCCACGTCGAGCCGGCGTTCAGGCTGCCCGGCTGGCCGCCGAATGCATACGAGCCGCCGAACGTGAAGCCGTAGAACTTCGGCGACATGTAGACGAGCGAATTGTTCGTGCGGTAGCTGGTGTCGAGCGAGTCGATGTCGCCCGGGTGCGCGCCGAAGTAGCCGGTGAGCCAGGTCGTCGGGCTGTACGGCGACAGCAGCGTGTAGTACGCGGTGTATTGACGGCCGGCCGTCAGCGTACCGTACGTCGGATTGGTCAGGCCGATCCACGCCTGACGCGTGAAGATGCCGCCCGCGAATTGCGATGTGCCGTTGGCCGTGCTGAAGCCCGACTCCAACTGGAAGATCGCCTTCGAGCCGCCGCCCAGGTCTTCGCTGCCCTTCAGGCCGAAGCGGCTGCCCGCCCACACGCCCGTCGACATCTTCACGACCGAGTGGCCGCCCGTCGTCGAACCGAGCGACGTGCTGCTGTTCTGATACGCGATACCGTTATCGACGACACCGTAAAGCGTCACGCTGCTCTGAGCGTGCGCCGTGGCGACAGCCGCCAATCCGGCGGCCGCCATCGCGACCGCTGTGCGCTTTTTCATTGATTCTCCGTCCTCAAGAAATTCTTCTGGTGTGTGTTACGCGCATGGTCTGTCCATGCGGCCGCCATTCTCACCGATTCGTCGTTGTTGCAAAACGGAGAATAAGCATTCGTAGGCTCCACGCAACGCTGGAATTCACTAACCAGTTAGTTTTAACGCTGCACCAGCAAGGGTTTGGCGGCTGCGTGCGCCGATAGCTGGAACCGGTTTCCTTCAACACGGTATTTACCCGAATTTACATTCACACAGTCTTTCCGGATGCTTCCAGAGAGCTTTCATGTGACGATTCGAGACCTCGGGAGCCGGGTATCGGCGTGGTCAAAAACTCGGTCGCGCAAGGGCTTGGACGCTTGGCATCCGGCCGGCAACGCCCGGCCTGTGCGGCTCGATGTCTGATGTCAAGGGCTTGTCGCTTGATACTTCGGGGCTTGACGCTTGAGGTTTGAGTCCGTTCCCTCCACACGCCGCCATTTGGGACTTGGAATGGAGAACGCAGCAAATCAGACTCGAACCCATCCTGTCTATTGGCCACGCGAAACACTGGCACAAATGGGACGCGTTCATAGAGACGAATTGTGGTCACTGATCCAACCGCTGCCGCCACTACCAAAGCCACGTCGGACGCAATACCCAGGGCGCAAGCCGCTCGACGATCGCGCCGTGCCAACCGGCACCCTGTTCGCGCTGCAGTCCAGCATTCCCTAGGAGAGGCTTCCGCAAGAAATGGGCTGTGGCTCGGTCATGAGCTGTTGGCGCAGACTGCGCGACCGGCAACAGGCAGGTGTCTGGGACCGGTTGCACGAAGTGCTGCTGGCGAAACTTCAAGCGGCCAATCGCATCGACTGGTCGCGTGTGGTCATCGATTCGCCCTCCATTCGGGCAGTGGGATCAGGTCAAACAGAACCCAATCCCACCGATCGCGCTTGACCCGGTTCAAAGCAACACCTCGTTACCGAAGCGCAGGGTATCCCGCTCGCGCTGATTCTGACGGGCATGAACCGTAACGACGTCACCCCACAACTGTTGCCTCTGATTGAGGCCATCCCGCCCATTCTTGGCAAGCGGGTGCAGCCTCTGTCAAGCCCCATCGTAGTGCAGGCCGATCGCGGTTACGACCACGACAAATATCGCAAGTCACTGCACGCTGCCGGCAGCGCCACGCAGATCGCCCGCCGTGGCGAGCCGCACGGCAGTGGCCTCGGCAAAACCCGGTGGATCGTCGAGCGCACCTTCGCGTGACCGCACAACTTCAGGCGCCTGCGCATCCGATTCGAACGCCTCGCGACAATGCACGAGGCATTCATGAAAATGAAAATCGCCGCTTGCATCATCTGTTGGCGACAGCTTCAAAATTCATTGTGTTAGAGCTTCTTAGACCAGCGTCGCTCATTGAATACGTGCGCCTTATAAAGGTTGTGATCTATATAAGATTGTCGCGGCCTTCAGCGTGAGTCGCTTGTGGGCGCAGACTATATTTTAATATTTCTACAATATTTTAAACATTACTGCACCAAGAATTTATTATTTCTTGATGTGAAATTACAATTTCAGATTGCTGATTTTTCCATTACATATTTAGCGCGCCGCCATTTGATGATGAAATTTGGGCTGGTGTAATTTTTGTTTCGATGGCAGTATGGATTAAATAAAATCAATTTATAAATATGTAGCCATATTAATTTGCTATGAAATTAAGGGTGGCTGGTTATGTGTTTTCACGTTGTTGTTGCAGATAGTGACATGCAAGTGGGACCGATTGCAAGTTACTTGCGTGAACATAATATCCATGTCGACACAGTGCCGGATGACGAGTCAACTGTACAGGCCATTCTGACATTGCGGCCCGATGTCGTTCTCCTGGGCCTAAGCTTGCCTGGAAAGAAGGGGTTCGAAATATGTCGTAAGGTTAGAGCACATTACGACGGCGTAATAATTATAATGGCCGCCGGGGGGGTGCCCCTATGTTGTTCGTCAAGCGTTAGGGGCTGACTTGGGTTGGTAAATGGTGCCGTCGCGCAGCATGGCGAACAGGACATCGCAGCGTCGCCGAGCCAGTGCGATGAGCGCTTGGTTGTGGCGCTTGCCTTGCTGGATCTTGCGCGAGTAATAGGCCCGTGAGACTGGGTCTCGTAAGGCAGCGAAGGCGGAGAGGAACAAGGCGCGCTTGAGCACCTTGTTGCCCCGTCTGGATGGGTGCTCGCCACGGATCGACGAGCCTGAGCGCCGGGTGACCGGGGCAAGGCCAGCGTAGGCCGCCAGATGAGCAGCCGAAGCGAAGGCTTTATGGGCGACTTCGGTCAGGAGTCTGGCGGCGGTCCTGACGCCGACTCCCGGCATGCTGGTCAGGACCGGCCAAAGAGGGTGAG